>JBGAOL010000205.1:0-7365 GCA_044221825.1 Gemmatimonadales bacterium | reverse complement strand
CGGGCGAGCCGCAGTCGCTCTGGGTGACGATCGTGTCGCGCCGGCTGGTGAGTGACGACGAGGTGCTGCGCGCGGCCGCGGCCCGCTTCCGGCTGCCCGTGGCCGACCTGTCCCAGCTCACGCCCGCCGTCCGCGACGCCGTGCCAGAACCGCTGGTCCGCCGCTTCAACATCCTGCCGCTCCGCCTCACCGACTCGATCCTCGAGATCGCCACGTCGAATCCGTTCGACATCGACGCGGAGAAGGACCTGGCCTTTGCCACGGGGCGGGAGGTGCGCTCCTACCTGGCCTCGCCCAACCGGATCCGCGAGAAGATGGACGAGCTCTACCGCGGCGGCAGCGCCGACGTGGTGGCGGCGCTGCTCGGCGGGATGGACGACGGGCTGGAGGTGAAGCAGCTGGCGGAGGAGGAGGCGGCCGCGGACCTGGCCGCCAGCGCGGACGAGGCGCAGCAGCGGCCGGTGGTGCGGCTGGTGGACCTGATGCTCTCCGACGGCATCATGTCGCGGGCGTCGGACATCCACGTCGAGCCGGGGGAGGCCGGCGTCGCGGTGCGCTACCGCATCGACGGCGTGCTGCGCCAGGTGATGATGATCCCGCGCTCCGCCGGGGCGCCACTCATCTCGCGCATCAAGATCATGTCGGGGCTCGACATCGCCGACCGGCTCCGGCCGCAGGACGGCCGCGCGCGGGTGTCGGTGAACGGGGCCCCGGTGGACCTCCGCGTCTCGACGCTGCCCGCCTCACTCGGCGAGAAGGTCGTCATCCGCATCCTGAACGCCAAGGCGACGGTGCTGTCGCTCGAGTCGCTCGGGATGTCGGCGGAGGAGCGGGCGTCGATGGGGGCGCTGCTCAACCACAAGGAAGGTGTCATCCTCGTCACCGGCCCCACGGGCTCGGGCAAGACGACGACCCTCTACTCCATGCTCCGCATGGTGCAGAGCGAGGGCGTCAACATCGTGACGGTGGAGGACCCGGTCGAGTACCGGCTCGGCAAGGGCATCGTGCAGGTGCAGGTGAACGAGAAGGCGGGGCTCACCTTTGCCTCGGCGCTCCGCTCCATCCTGCGCCAGGACCCCGACGTGGTGCTGGTGGGCGAGATCCGTGACAAGGAGACGGCGATGATCGCCGTGCAGGCCTCGCTCACGGGCCACCTGGTGCTCTCGACGCTCCACACCAACGACGCGCCCAACTCGGTGACGCGCCTCGTGGACATGGGCATCGAGGCGTACAAGCTGGGCTCCGCGCTCCGCGGCATCATCGCGCAGCGGCTGATGCGGAAGCTCTGCACCACCTGCCGCGAGAAGAGCACCCAGGAGCCGCCGGAGCGGATCAAGAAGTACCTCCCCGAGGGCTCGGTGATCAACCGGGCCGTGGGCTGTCCCGACTGCTCCATGACCGGCTACCGCGGCCGCTTCAGCGTGGTCGAGGTGCTGGCCATGAACCACGACCTGGAGCGGCTGATCGGTGCCGGGGCGACGGCCGACAAGATCGCCGAGGCGGCGCGCGCCAACGGGATGAAGTCGCTGTTCGAGAGCGGCCTGGTGCACGTGCTGAGCGGCGAGACCAGCGTCGAGGAACTGCTCCGCGTGGTGGACGTGCCGATGGCGGGCGGCCACAAGGCGCCCGACGCCCCCAAGCCCCGGAGCAGCGACCCGCAGCAGGCCCGGAAGACGCCGCCCTCGGTGCCGATCCTGCCGCCCCAGGCCGCGGCCGCCGTGGCCGAGCCGCCGCGCCCCTCGCAGGCCGTGCCGGTGGCGGATTTCTCCGGCGCCTTCGACCTGCTGGAGGAGGACGAGGAGCCCACCGCGCCCGCCCCCAAGCGCCACGTGGAGAAGGGCATCCGCGTGCTGCTGGTGGACGACGAGGACTCGCTCCGGAAGGTGATGAAGGACCTGCTGGTGCGCGACGGCTACGAAGTGCAGGAGGCGCGCACCGGCGTCGAGGCGCTGGACCAGGTGGACCGCCACGCCCCCGACATCGTGGTGCTGGACCTGAACCTGCCGGGCATGGACGGCTACTCCGTCCTCTCCGAGCTGCGGGCGCGCCCCGCCACTGCACGGCTCCCCGTGATCGTCCTCACGGCCAAGGGCGACGAGGACAACGAGGTGCGCGTCTTCGAGCTCGGCGCCGACGATTTCCTGAGCAAGCCCTTCCGCGCCAAGGCGCTCTCCAAGCGCCTCGAGGTGGTCCTCGGGCGGAAGAAGGCATGACCGGCACCCTGTCCGCCCCCGACGTGGCGGGGGCGCTGGCGCTCATCAAGCCCTCGGTGCGGGCGCAGGCCGCGTACACGCTCGAGGCGCCCGTCACCGCGCGCAAGCTCAACCAGAACGAGGCGCCCGAGGATGTCCCCGCCGACCTCAAGCGCGCCATCCTCGAGCGCGCCGCCGCCGCGCCCTGGCACCGCTACCCGCTCTTCTTTCCGCAGCACCTTGCCGAGCGCGTGGCCGCCCGCCACGGCTGGGTGGCCGAGGGCGTGCTGGTGGGCAACGGCTCCAACGAGGTGATCCAGGCCGCGCTCACCGTCTCCGTCGCCGAGGGCGACGTGGTGGTGGCGCCGGAGCCGACGTTCTCCCTCTACAAGCTGCTCACCGGGGTCCTCGGCGGGCGCTACCTCCCGGTGCCGCTCGGCGCGGGGTTCCGCTACGACGTGGACGCGCTGGTGGCGCGGGCGCAGGCGGAGCGGGCCAAGGTGGTGGTGCTCTGCTCGCCCAACAACCCGACGGGCTCGGCGTTGCCCGAGGGCGCGGTGGAGCGGCTGGTGCGGGAGACGGACGCGCTCCTCTTCGTGGACGAGGCGTACCAGGAGTTCGGTGGCCCCACGGCCGTGGAGCTGGCGAAGCGGGAGCCGCGGGTGGTGGTGCTGCGCACCTTCTCCAAGGCCATGGGCATGGCGGGGCTCCGGTTCGGCTACGCGCTGGCGCACCCCGAGGTGGCGCGCGAGATCGCCAAGGCCAAGCTGCCCTACAACGTCAACGCCATCACCCTGGCCGCGGCCGAGGTGGCGCTGGAGCAGCACGAGCGGTTCGACGCCCGGGTGCGCCACATCGTGGCCGAGCGCGAGCGGCTGGCGCCGCGGCTGGCCGCGCTCCGCGGCGTCGAGGTGTTCCCGAGCCAGGCCAACTTCCTGCTGCTCCGCTTCCACGAGGTGGCGCCGCAGGCGGTGTTCACGCGGCTGGTGGAGGAAGCCGGGATCCTGGTGCGCGACGTCTCGCGCGGCCCGGGGCTGGCCGGCTGCCTCCGGGTGAGCATCGGCACGCCGGCCGACAACGATGCCGTGCTCGCCGCGCTGGTCAAGATCCTCGGCTGATCCTTCCCGTCCTCGAGGTTTTCGCATGTCCCGCCACGCCGAGATCACCCGCGCCACCAAGGAAACCCGGATCCGCGTCGCCGTCGACCTCGACGGGTCGGGGCGGGCGGAAGTGAAGACGGGGATCGGCTTCTTCGACCACATGCTGGAGGCGCTGGCGCGCCACGGGCTGATGGAGCTGACGGTGGAGTGCGACGGCGACCTGCACGTCGACGGCCACCACACGGTGGAGGATGTCGGCATCGCCCTTGGCCAGGCCATCCAGCAGGCGCTGGGTGACCGCCGCGGCATCCGCCGCTACGCCGACGCCTGCGTGCCGCTCGACGAGGCGCTGGTGCGCGCGGTGGTGGACGTCTCCGGCCGGCCCTACCTCGCGTACCACGTCGAGATCGCCAAGTGGCAGATGCTCGGCGACTACGACGTGTTCCTGACGCCCGAGTTCTTCCGCGCGCTGGTGCTCAACGCCGGGCTCACGGTGCACCTCGACCTCATCCGCGGCGACAACCCGCACCACATCGTCGAGGCCACCTTCAAGGCCTTCGCGCGCGCGCTCGAGACCGCGGTGCGCCTCGACCCGCGGGTGAGCGGGGTGCCGAGCACCAAGGGCGTGCTGTGATCGTCATCGTGGACTACGGGGTCAACAACCTGCGCAGCGTGGTGCGCGCCTTCGAGGCGGGCGGCCACGCCGCCGCGCTCGCCACCGACCCGGACGTGGTGCGCCGGGCGGAGCGGGTGCTGGTGCCCGGGGTGGGAAACTTTGGGCAGGCCATGAAGAACCTGGCCACCACCGGCCTCGGTGATGCCATCACCGAGGTGGCGCGCGCCGGCCGCCCCGTGATGGGCATCTGCCTGGGACAGCAGGTGTTCTTCGAGCGCAGCGAGGAAGGCCCCGGCGTGGCCGGCCTCGGACTCCTCGCGGGCGAGGTGCGGAAGCTCCGCACCGACCTGCCGGTGCCGCACGTGGGGTGGGCGGCGGTGGATGCCACGGCGGACGGCGCGCGCCATCCGGTGCTGGCCGGGCTGTTCCGCGAGGGGCGGCAGTTCTTCTACCACGTGCACAGCTACCACCCCGCCGGCCTCGCGCCCGGCGTGGCGCTGGCCACGGCGGATTACGGCGGGCCGTTCCCCACCATCGTGGGGCAGGGCAACGTGCTCGGGGCGCAGTTCCATCCCGAGAAGTCGCAGGCGGCGGGACTCGCGCTCCTGGCCGGCTTCGCGGAGTGGCGGCCATGACCACCTTCCGGGTGGCGTTCGTGGACGTGTACGTGCTCCGGCAAGGGGTCGCCGGCCTCGAGACGCTGGTGCTCCGCCGCGGCGCGGCGGGCCGCTGTCCCGGCTCGTGGGAGGCAGTGCACGGCAGCATCGAGGCGGGCGAGCATCCGCGGGACGCGGCGCTGCGCGAGCTGCGGGAGGAGACGGGCCTCACGCCCCGGAAGCTCTACAACCTGAGCCGGGTGGAGTCGTTCTACCGCCACGGGACCGACGAGGTGGGCTTCATTCCCGTCTTCGCGGCCTTCGTGGGCCACGACGAGGTGACGCTGAGCGGCGAGCACGACGGGGCCGAGTGGATGCCGCTGCCGGCGGCGCAGGGCCGCCTGGCCTGGCCGCGGGAACGGCGGGCGCTCGAGGACATCCAGGTGATCCTGGCCAAGGGGGACGCCGGCACGCTCGAGGACGTGCTCTTCGTATGCTAGCCCGGCGCATCATCCCCTGCCTCGACGTGGCCAACGGCCGCGTGGTGAAGGGCGTCCACTTCGAGTCGCTGCGCGACGCCGGGGACCCGGTGGAGCAGGCGCGCCGCTACGACGCCGAGGGCGCCGACGAGCTGGTGTTCCTGGACATCACGGCCAGCCACGAGGCGCGGGACACCACGCTGGAGATGGTGAGCCGCGTGGCGGACGCCATCTTCATCCCCTTCACCGTGGGCGGCGGGATCCGCTCGGTGGAGGACGCGGGCGCCGCCCTCCGTGCCGGCGCCGACAAGGTGGCGGTCAACACCGCGGCGGTGAGGGACCCGGCGCTCGTCACCCGCCTCAGTGAGGCGTTCGGGACGCAGTGCGTGGTGGCCGCGGTGGACGTGCGCCGCGAGCCGGTGGCCGCGGGGGAGCCGCCACGCTGGCGGGTCTTCGTCACCGGCGGCCGCACGCCCACCGAGCTCGATGGCCTCGAGTGGATCCGCCGCCTGGAGCAGCTCGGCGCGGGGGAGATCCTGCTCACCTCCATGGACCGCGACGGCACCCAGATTGGCTACGACCTGGAGCTGCTCCGGCTCGCGAGCGGCCAGGTGCGAATCCCGGTCATCGCCTCGGGTGGCGCCGGGAACCTCGAGCACCTGGCCGAGGGACTGCAGGCTGGCGCGCACGGGGTGCTCGCGGCGTCCATCTTCCACTACCAGGGCCGCTCGCTCCCCGAGGCGCGCGCCTACCTCCGCGATCGCGGCATCCCGGTGCGCCCATGATCCCCTCGCTCGCCGCCCTCGTCCTGGCCCTCGGCGCCGCCGCCCCGGCGGCCGCGCCCTGCGTCCGCCCCACCAAGGCCGGCACCCCCGTGGCGGGCGAGGTGAAGATCTGCCCCGGCCGCTACCGCATCCGCGACACGGCCGAGGTGGGCGTGCTGGTGGTCACCGCCGCGGCCACGCGCATTGACCTGACGGGGGTCACCCTGGAGAGCGGGGACACCGCGGCGGGCGGCTTCCGCGGCATCGGCATCACCAGCCGGGGGGGCGACAGCATCAGCATCCGCGGCGGCCGCATCCGGGGGTATCGCTTCGGCATCCGGCTCGACGGTGGGGCCGGCCACCGGCTCAGCGGCATCGACCTCTCCGGCTCGCGCGCCCAGCGGCTCCGCTCCACCCCGGAGCGCTACGATGAGGGCGACTGGCTCGACATCTTCCGCCCCGACACCTTCGAGACCTACGGCGCCGGGCTGTACCTGCGCCGGACCACCGGGGCGGTGGTCACCGGCATCGTGGCCCGGGGGAGCCAGAACGGCATCGGCCTCCTCGAGAGCCGCGAGGCCTACCTGGCCGACAACGACGTGAGCGGCAACTCGGGGTGGGGGATCCACCTGTGGAAGTCGTCCCGCAACACGATCGTCCGGAACAACGCCAGCCACAACGTGCGCTGCGAGAGCCGCGCCTACAGCCACGGCTGCGACAGCGCGGCGCTCCTGCTGCGTGAGGCCAGCGACTCCAACCTCATCGCCGACAACGACCTCACCTGGTCCGGCGACGGCTTCTTCCTGAGCGGCCACCGGCCGCTGGTGGGGCCGTCCATCGCCAACCTGGTGCACCGGAACGACGCCTCCCACGCCTACCACAACGCCTTCGAGGCCACCTTCAGCGCGTGGAACGTCTTCACCGAGAACCACGCCGACAGCGCCCGCTACGGCTTCTGGCTCGGCTACTCGCGCGGCAGCGTGGTGCGCGGCAACATCATCCTCGGCACGCGCGAGGCCGCGGTGGCCATCGAGCACGGCGGGGAGAACGCCATCGGCGAGAACACCATCATCGGCGGGGCCATCGGCATCCATCTCTTTGCCCCGGACGCCGAGGGAGACGAGAGCACCCTCTACCGCGTGGACGACAACACCATCGCCAAGGTGGGCCGGGGCATCGTGCTGGAGCAGACCACGCGGGTGAAGCTGCGCGGCAACCTGCTCGACGGCGTGGAGGACGGCATCGTGGTCGATTCGGCCGGCGCCGACACCGAGCTTCACGGCAACGTCCTCCTCTCCGCCCGCCGCTGGCTCATCGACGCGGTGGAACTCGAGGCCGGCAGCAACTACTGGGGCGCCCGTGACCCCGCAGCCGTTGCCCGCCAGGTTCGCGGGCGGGTCAACCTCCAGCCCTTCCTCTCCGCGCGGGACGCGGGGTACTGACGGCTGGCTTCGGCGCACTGGTTCACCGCAGAGACGCGGAGACGCAGAGGGCCGCAGAGGACCTGCGCTCGGAGTGGGGAACCCACCTCAAGGTGAGGACGCTGAATTGATGGTGGCCTGAGAGCAAGGTTGAGGTAAGGCGCGACTTCCCAACAGACACCCACCAAGACACAGCG
>JBGAOL010000204.1:0-7448 GCA_044221825.1 Gemmatimonadales bacterium | reverse complement strand
GCCACCGACGCCATCGCCGACGTGCTGAGGAGCGACAGCTTCCCCGTCACGAAGGTGGAGCGGCGCGACGGGTACGTGGAAACAG
The DNA here is from genome assembly GCA_044221825.1 of Gemmatimonadales bacterium. Lineage (GTDB taxonomy): Bacteria > Gemmatimonadota > Gemmatimonadetes > Gemmatimonadales > GWC2-71-9 > JADJOM01. Next base: position 7,363 of record JBGAOL010000204.1, on the reverse strand, counting down.
CCTGGTTCGACGCCGGGACCAAGCAGCCGGTGAGCGGCCGCATCCTGGGGCCCGACATCGTGCAGATCCGCGCCTGGATCAACCCGGCCAAGCTGCACACCAGCCGCGTCACCATCGAGACCACCTACCGCCCCCTCGCCGACCCGAGCCTCTCGCCCCGCGAGCTGGACCGTCAGGTGCCGCCCGACCATCCCGTCGGCAAGCGCGTGGTGGAGATCGTCACCGAGCTGGCCAAGCTGTACTCGCACACCCCCGAGCCCGAGCCCTCCCGCCGCGACTCCACCGCCACCCCCGAGCCGTGACCGCCGACGCCTTCCGTACCCTCCTCGCCCGCCTGGCCGACGGCTGGACCCGCCGCGCCTACGACGAGGTGGCCGCGCACTTCGCCGAGCAGGTGCAGTACGCCGACCCGACGCGCTACCGCCTCGACGGCCGCGCCGCGCTGCTCGATTTCTTCCGGAACGACGAGGGGATGGAGCAGCGGACCACCTTCCACACGGTGGTCTTCGACGAGGCGCGGCAGGTGGGGATGGCGGAGTACACCTACGAGGGGACGCACCGGTACCACGGGGCCGTGGTGGTGAAGGTGGCGGGCGGGCTGATCACGCACTGGCGCGAGTACCAGCACGTGGACCCGCGGACCTGGGAGGAGTTTGCGGGGGAGACGCGCTTTGCGTAGCGGCTAGGCCACCACGTAGGCCTTGACCCAGGCCTCGAGCTGGTCGAGGTCCAGGCCCGCGTCCTTGCAGGGGCCGGCGGGCAGCGTCATGGTGAGGCCCAGGACCGGGACGCGACCGGCCACGTCGTGAAGCCCGCTCACCATGTCGCGCTCGCAGGCCACGGCCACCACGGCGCGGGGGCGCCGCTCGCGGATCACGCGCCGGGCCAGCTGGCCGCGGGTGGCCACGAACACCGGCACCTCGTACTTCCCCGCGATGGCCAGCACGCCGTCGAGCGTGGCGCGGGAGAGGCAGCGCGGGATGAGGAGCAGGAGCTCGCCCTTCCCCACTTTGCGGCCGCGCTCGAGGGCCAGCGCGTCGTACACCTTGACCGCCGCGTTCTCCACCCAGTCCCGCCTCCCGAAGCGCCCCGCCACCCGCGACGTCCAGCGCATGAGCCGCAGGAACGGCCCCCGCTCCGCCAGCTTCTCGGGGAGGAGCGGCTTCCGGAGCGCGTAGGACAGCGTCAGCAGCCCGAACCACAGCCACAGCGCCATCGAGGTCCCGGCCAGCGCCATCCACAGCACCGTGGGAATGACGGCGCCGAAGATGGCGAGCCTGGGGCCAAGCAGGTAGATGAGCCCGGCCACCAGCCCGAGCCCGATGGCCAGCGTGAGCATGGCCCAGCGGAAGAACAGCGACGGTGGACTGTCGAAGTTCCCGGCGTTGGGCAACGCGTCGCCGTTCCACTCGTCCCACTCGTGGCCGAGGCGGCGATCAACGTCGATGTGGATGAGCTGCGCGCGGGATGAATCCGACATGGCGGGAAGGGTTTCCCTCTAGGAGTTCCTTGTCAAGATGCAACGGCCTAGCTCGCGTCGCCGTTCCACTCGTCCCACTCGTGGCCGAGGCGGCGATCAACGTCGATGTGGATGAGCTGCGCGCGGGATGAATCCGACATGGCGGGAAGGGTTTCCCTCTAGGAGTTCCTTGTCAAGATGCAACGGCCTAGCTTTCCGCGCATGCCTGACCTGCCGTCCTCCCTTTCCTCTATAGTCCGGACCGACCCCCGGCTCCGGGCGGCCTACGCGGAGGGGGCCGGGATCTACCGGATCATCCCGGCCGGCGTGGCGGTCCCCGGGAGCCTCGCCGAACTTCAGTCCCTCGTGCGGCTGGCGGGCGAGGAAGGCGTGGGGCTCATCCCGCGTGGAGCCGGCAGTGGGATCCCCGGCAACACGGTGGGCGAGGGCATCATCGTGGACCTGCGGGAGGCCATGCCACGGGTGCTGGCCGTGGACCCCCTCCACCGCGAGGCCGTCACCAGCGCCAACGTGACGCAGCAGGAGCTCAACGCGGAGGCCGCGAAGCACGGCCTCCGCCTGCCACCCGATCCGTCGAGCGCTCGCTGGGCCACCCTGGGGGGCATGGTGTCCACCAACGCCGCCGGGGCCCGCACGGTGCGCTACGGCGCGGCCCGCGAATGGGTCACCGGCCTCGGCGTGGTCACCGCCGACGGTGAGGCCGGCTGGCTGCTCCGCAGCGGCGCCGCCCGCCGCGTCCTCCCCGATGCGGAGCCGGATCCCGGCGCCTCGCTCGAGGCGCTCAGCCGCTTCTATCGCGATGCCGCCCCGAGGATCCGCTTTGCCGCCGAGACGGTGGCCGCGCGCTTCCCGCGGGTGCGGAAGAACACCGCCGGCTACGCCCTCGACCGCTGGATCAACACCGAGGACGACCTGGACCTGCTGGTGGGAGCCGAAGGCACACTCGGGCTCATCACCACCATCCGCTGGCGGCTGGCGCCGGTGCCGGCGGCGCGGAGCAGCCTCAAGGTGGCCCTCGGCTCGCTCGACGACCTCGAGGCGGCCGTGCGTGCCCTGGTGGCCCTGGACCCGAGCGCGGTGGAGCTGCTCGACCGCACCTTCCTGGAGCTGGTGGCGCAGGCGGGCCTCGGCGGACTGCCCGCCGGCGCGCTCCCGGAGGCGACGCTGCTGGTGGAGTTCGAGCGGGAGACGGCCGCCGCCGCCCGCGGCGTGGCGGGCGACGCGGTCCGGAGCCTCAAGGACCTGGCCACCGACGTGGAGACCGCCCTCACCCCGGAGGAGGAACACCGCCTGTGGGAGCTCCGCCACGCGGCGAGCCCGATCCTGGCCCGGCTTCCCGTGTCGCAGCGGTCCATGCAGGTGATCGAGGACGGCTGCGTGCCGCTGCCCCGGCTCGGTGCGTATGTCGGCGCCATCCGGCAGGGTTCGGCGGAATGGGGGATCCCCGTCGTGATCTTCGGCCACGCGGGCGACGGGAACGTCCACGTCAACGCGCTGCCCGACACCACGGCGCCGGACTGGGAGGTCCGCCTGGCCGGGCTCTACCGCGACGTGAACGCCGCCGCCATCCGGCTCGGCGGGACCGTGAGCGGGGAGCATGGGGACGGGCGGCTCCGCGCCCCGTTCCTCGAGGCCCAGTACGGCGCCGAGGTGATGGACCTGTTCCGGCTGGTGAAGCGGAGCTTCGACCCCCGTGGTATCTTGAACCCCGGCGTGAAGCTCGGCAGCGAGCCGCCGCTCAGCCACCTCAAGGTGGGGCGCGGCGTGGCGGAGATCCCCGCCGACATCGGATGGGCGCTCCGCGAGATCGAGCGGACGGGCGGCTATGCCCGGAGCCGGGGCGCCATCGCGGATCCCTGATATCGAGGCGGGCGGAGCGTTGCTCCGCCGCTCCAAGTCCGCGCCGGGCGTGGCCCGGCGCTCAACGTTCCTCCCGACCGATCCATGGAAATCCTCAAGGCTCCCCGCGTCACGCTCGTTGCCCGGCCCCAGTTCCTGGAGCCGGCCCACATGCCCGTCCAGTGGAAGGGCGAGTCGACGGACGGGGAGAAGCTGGCCGAGTTTGCGGGGCGGATCTGCTACATGAGCCAGCACAACCCGGCGGGGCGGTCCACGGCCGAGTACCTGGAGAACATCCTGCGGCAGGGGCACGGGTCGGTCTTTGAGCACGCGGTGTACGTGCTGCTGATCGAGGGGATCAGCCGGTCGTGCAGCCACGAGCTGGTGCGGCACCGGGCGGGGTTCGGGTACTCGCAGCTGTCGCAGCGGTACGTGGACGAGTCGCACGCGGCCTTCGTGATGCCGCCGGCCATCATCGGGGAGCCCACCCTCGAGGCCGCCTGGACCGAGCAGGTGAAGGCGGCGCAGGCGGGGTACGTGGCGGCGGTCGAGGCCCTGATGACCAAGTACGCCTGGGTGGAGGACAAGGTCCACCGGCGGAAGATGGCCCGGGAGGCGGCCCGGAGCGTCCTGCCCAACGCCACCGAGGTGAAGATCGTGGTGAGCGGGAACATCCGCGCCTGGCGCACCATGCTGGAGCTCCGGCTGGGCGAGGGGGCCGAACTCGAGATCCGGCGGATGGCCATCGCGGTGCTGAAGGCCCTCGCGGCGGCGGCGCCGTCGTTCTTCGCGGACTTCGAGGTCTACAAGGCGGAAGACGGGACCGAGGCGGGCCGCGTGGGCTATCACAAGGTCTGAGCGGCGCCTCTTCCCCCTTCGATGGAGCCCCCGACCACTCGGTCGGGGGTTTTTTCTTGCGAAGTGCATGGGGATCGTGCGCCGCACCGGGCGTGGTGCGTGTGCGGAGGGCGGCGAAGGCCCGCCCCGCGCGTGGACTGCAGGCGCGGCCTATAGGCCGCGCGTACGGAGATGAGGGAGGCAAAGCTCGGCGCAATGCGAACTTCGGCGAAAAAAGTTCCAAAAAAGTATTGTGCGATACGCAAGCCCTTCTTACTTTGTATTTGGATTTGTCAAGACACCGCGTTGGGCACGTCACTAGACGCCGCCGTCGGCAGTCATCGCGCGGTGACCGGACACCCCGAGGGCCGTTTGGCAGTTCGTATCGGACTCGCCTACAACATGCGACCGGAAGCACCGGCCGAGTCCGCCGGGGCCAGCTTGGCCTCCCCCACCGCCTCCGGATCCACCCGCGCCCTCCGCTACGACCTTCCCCAGCCCGATCTCTACGCCGAGTGGGATGAACCGGCGACCATCGATGCCGTCGAGCGCGCGCTCCGGCCCCTCGGTGAGGTGATCCGGCTCGAGGCGCTGGCGGACTTCCCCGAGAAGCTCAAGGCGGCCCGGCCCGACTTCGTCTTCAACATCGCCGAGGGGCTCTACGGCCCCAACCGCGAGGCGCACGTCCCGGCCATCTGCGAGTTCCTGGGCGTCCCCTACAGTGCCAGCGACCCGCTCTGCCTCGGCCTGGCCCTGCACAAGGGGCGGGCCAAGGAAGTGCTGCAGTACCGCGGCGTCCCCACGGCCCCGTTCCTCATGGCCCGGAGCGTCGCCGACGCGCGGAACTGCACCCTCCCCTTCCCGCTCTTCGCCAAGCCGGCGTTCGAGGGGTCGGGCAAGGGCGTGAGCGTCAAGAGCCTCTGCGCCACCCGGAAGGAACTGGTCAAGCAGGTGGACTATCTGCTGTCCACCTACCACGAGCCCGTCCTGGTGGAGACCTACCTCCCCGGGGCGGAGTTCACGGTGGCCATCATGGGGAACGGCAAGGACGCCCGCTGCCTCCCCATCGTCGGCATGCGCTTCGACGAGCTGCCGACGGGCGCCCCGCCCATCTACGGCTACGAAGCCAAGTGGATCTGGGACGACCCCACCGATCCGCTGGACATCTTCGAGTGCCCGGCCCGTGTCCCGGCCCGGCTCGCCACCCAGATCCGCGCGGCTGCGCTGGGCGCCTACCACGCCCTCGAATGCCGGGACTGGTGCCGGGTCGACATCCGCTGCGACGCCGAGGGGACTCCCAACGTCGTCGAGCTGAATCCCCTGCCCGGGATTCTCCCTGATCCCCGTGACAACTCGTGCTTCCCCAAGGCGGCGCGGGCGGCGGGGATGTCCTACGACGAGCTGCTCCGCACCACGGCCGACATCGCCTGGCGCCGGATCAGCGGGCGTTCCCTGCTCGCGGAGGCTGCTGCGTGAAGGTTGCCGTTCTCTACGATGGTGGCTGGGACACCTGGGACGCCAAGGACGTGGCGTCCGTCTGGCAGAGCGTCAAGGAAGTCCAGCTGGCGCTCAAGGCCCGGGACTGGGACACCACCCTGGTTCCCGTCCGTGCCCCCAACGACTTCAGCTGGCTCTCCAAGGTCCGCCGCTCCGACGCCGTCTTCAACCTCTGCGAAGGCATCGGCGGGCACTCCAAGTTCGAGGACTTCGTCGTCGCCACCCTGGAGCTCACCGGGGTCCCGTACACCGGCTGCAAGCCCTGGGCGGTGAGCGTGGCGCACCGGAAGCACGCGGCCAACACCCTCCTGGCCCGTTCCGGGGTCCCGATCCCGGCCTTCGTGGTCACCGACGGCAACAAGCTCCCCGCCGACCTCACCCTTCCGGTCATCGTGAAGCCCGCGGCCGAGGATGCCAGCGTCGGCATCGACTCCGGTTCGGTCTGCACCAGCAAGAAGGCGCTCAAGAAGCGCCTGGCCGAGATGGTGGAGCAGTACGACGAAGTGATCATCCAGGAGTACGTGGCCGGCCGGGAGTTCAACGTCGGCTTCGTCGGGGACCAGGTGCTCCCCATCGCCGAGCTCTGCTTCGACAACATGCCGGAGGGGAGCTGGCCCATCCTGACGTACGCGGCCAAGTGGGATGTCGGGAGCCCCGAGGACCTCGGCTCCGTGCCGGTCTGCCCCGTCGACCTGCCCGTCGAGCAGCAGAAGCGGCTCGTGGCCGTCGCGCGGCACGCGTGGCAGAGCCTCTGCGGCGGCGCCGGCTACGGCCGGGTGGACCTCCGCATGGACGCCACCGGCCAGCCGTACGTGCTCGAGGTGAACCCCAACCCCGACATCTCCGACTGCGCCGGCCTCTCCCGCATGGCCAAGGCGCACGGCTGGGAGTACAACGAGCTGGTGGGTCGCATCGTGGACGAGGCCCTCGGCCGTTCCTCCTCCCGCGAGGCTGCTGCCGTCCTCACCGGGACCACCGCCGACCAGGCATGACCCCCCGCCACCCGCCCCTGCTCCGCGAGCTCACGCCCGCGGACGTGGGGCGGGTGGTTGCTTTAACCTCCGCCACCACCGTCTTCCGGGCCGACGAGCTCCTCATCGCCGAGGAGGTGGTCCATGACGCCACCCACTGGGTGCCGAAGCCCGGCGAGGAGGGGGCCGAGCGGCCGTACTACGCCCTCGGTGCCGAGGTGGACGGCATGCTGATGGGGTGGGTCTGCTGGGGGCGGACGCCCTGTACCGAGGGGACCTGGGATCTCTACTGGCTGGCGGTGGACCCCGCGGCTCACGGGAAGGGCATCGGCACGGCGCTGGTGGACGAGATGGAGCGGCGGCTGGTGGGGGTGGCGCGGCTCATCTCGGTGGACACCTCAGGACGCCCCGACTACGGGCCCACCCGGGCGTTCTACGCCGCGCGGGGCTACGACGCCGTGGCGCGGGTCCCCGACTTCTACGCCCCCGGGGACGACCAGGTGATCTTCACCAAGACCCTCCCGGCGGCCTGACGACCGAAGCACGAAGGGCGCGGCATCCAGGCCGCGCCCTTCGCCTATCCTCCGGGCCCGCCCGGCTCAGTTCGCGGACTTCACCACCACGCCGCCCTTCATCACGAAGGGCACGTTCTTGAGGATCCCCACGTCGGCCAGCACGTCGCCACGGACGGCGATCAGGTCGGCGAAGCGCCCCGCCGCCAGCGAACCCACCCGGTCCT
>JBGAOL010000203.1:0-8496 GCA_044221825.1 Gemmatimonadales bacterium | reverse complement strand
CGGGAACGACTGACGGTGCTTCGCTCCGCCGCGCTCTACCTGCTCCGGGCGTCCGCGAGGAACCGGGCGCGCTCGCTGCTGCGCCAGCTCCGGAGCCCGCGGTACGTCGTGGCGCTGCTGGTGGGGATTGCCTACCTGGTGCTGGTGCTGGCGGGCCCGCACCGCCAGGGGGTGAGCCCCGCGCCCGCCTATTTCCTCCAGGCCACGGGCACGCTCCTCCTGGTGGTGCTGGTGCTCAAGTGGTGGGTCCTCGGCACCGACCGGCTGGCCCTCGCCTTCACCCCGGCGGAGGTGCAGTTCCTCTTCCCCGCCCCCGTGAGCCGCCGCGGGCTCCTCGGCTACAAGCTGGCGCGGGCGCAGCTGTTCATTGCGCTCAACGTGCTGGTGTGGGTGGTGCTGCTCCGGGCCGGCGGCGACTCGCCGCTCGGGCGGCCGTTCCACGCCGTGAGCCTCTGGCTCTTCTTCACCATCCTCATGCTGCACCGGCTGGCGACGGCGCTCACCCGCGACTCGGTGCTCGAGCACGGCGCCTCCGGCCTCCGCCGAGCGGCGCTCCCGCTCGCGGTGCTGGGGGCCGCGCTCGGCACGGCGTGGTTCACGCTCTCCAACTTCGTCCCCACGACCGACAACCCGCTTCGCGTCCTCGGCGAGTTCCTGGAGACGGCGCCGCTCAAGTGGGTGCTGCTCCCCTTCCGCCTCCCCCTCCTCCCCTTCGGCGCCCAGACCGCCGGCGAATGGCTCGGCCGCGTGGGCGTCGGGCTCCTGATCATCGCGGGGCACGTGGCCTGGATCCTCCGTGCCGACGATGCCTTCGAGGAGGCGGCGGTGGAGGCCAGCGCGCGCCGCGCGGTGCGGGTGGCCCAGATGCGGCACCAGGGCCGCCGGAGCCTGGCGCCCACGCGCCGCTGGTGGTTCCCGCTCGCTGCGTCGGGCTCGCCGGCGCTGGCCATTGCCTGGAAGAACCTGGCGCGGCTGGCGAGGACCACGAGCCTTGGCGGACTGGCTATCGTGGGGCTGTTCATTGCCGGCGGCCTCGTGGCGGCCACCCTCACCGCCCCGCGCGACCCGTTCCTCATGATCATGGTCGGGACCCTGGCCACGAGCTGGGCCGGCGTGTCGCTCGTCTTCGGCCCGCTCTGGGTGCGTGCCGACCTGCGCGGCGACCTGCCCCACCTGGCGGTGCTCCGCACCTGGCCGCTCCCGGGCCACGTGGTGATGGCCGGCCAGGTGCTCGGCTCGGCCGCGGCGCTCACCGCCCTCCAGTTTGTGCTGGCGGAGGTAGGCGTGTACGCGCTGCTGGCCACGGGCCAGGTCGACGTCTCGCCCGCGCTGGTGACCGCGCTCACCATCGCGGCCGTCCCCGTGCTCCTCCTCATCAACGCGCTGGCCATCGGCATCCAGAACGGGGCGGCGCTGCTCTACCCGAGCTGGGTGCAGGTCGAGGTGCGGCCCGGCGGCGTCGAGGCCATGGGGCAGCAGTTCCTCACGGCGGGCCTGTCGCTGGTGCTGTTGGCGCTGATGCTGCTCGGGCCCGGCGCTGCTGGCCGGGCTCACCGGGTACTTGCTCGAGGCGCGCCTCGGCTGGTGGTCGCTGGTGCCGGCGCTGCTCCCCGCGGCGCTCGGGCTCGGGCTCGAGCTCTTCTTGCTGGTGGACTGGCTCGGCAGCCGGTTTGAGCGGCTGGAAGTCGCGGCGGACTAGCCTGCCCGGGCACCCCCTCACCTTCCGGCGGGTCCGGCCGATACTGACCGGCAGCAGCCGTGCGGGCTGCGCTGGCCCACGCCGAACCCGCCTGGAGCCCCCTGTCTCACGTTTCACTGGAACCTGAAGTCCCGGCGGGCGAGCGACGCTCCCCCGCCGAGGTGGCGGCTGCCATCCAGCGCGGGGGCGGCGTCGCATGGCGCGGGGTGGCAGGCGGCGTGGTCGGGGCTCGAGCGGGAGCGGGAGCTGACGGTGCCGCAGGCGGGGGCCCGCCTCGCGGGCGCCTTCCTGGCCTACCTCGCCGTGGTGGTGCTGCTGGTGACGCTGGTGCCGTTCGACTTCGCCGTCCCCGACCAGTTCCAGCTCTACACAGGCGCCCAGCTGGGCGACGCGCTCGCCAACATCCTGATGTTCGTGCCGCTCGGCTTCCTGTTCCAGCTGGCCCAGCCAGCCTCGGCGGACCGCCGCGCCCTCCGCGCCCTGCTCCTCGGCGCGCTGCTCAGCCTCAGCGTCGAATCGGCGCAACTCTTCCTGGCCGAGCGCTTCAGCTCCCCGCTCGACGTGGTCACCAACGCCCTCGGCGCCTGGCTCGGCGCGCAGCTCGAGCTCGGCGTGGCGCGCCGCCTGGCGGTGACGCCGGCGCTCGTGGGGCGGCTGGCGCTCGAGCTGCCGCTGATGGGACTCGTCTACCTGCTGGTGCCGCTCCTCTGGCTTGCCGGCCTCGCGGCCGCCGCCTCGCCGCAGGCGGGGCGCGCGGCGCTGCTGCTGCCGGCGGGGCTGGTGGGCGCGGTGATCCTCGGGCAGGTCTGGCGGCACCAGCTCGGGCCCGCGGGGGCGCTCTCGCGCCGGCGGCTCGCGGGGATTGCGGCGGGCTGGTTCGGGCTCGGGGCGTTCACGGCGCTGGGGCACTCTCCCTGGCTGGTGCTGGGTGGTGCGGTTCGCCGGCGCGCTGGCGTGGCTGGTGGCGGGCCGCCACCTGCCCCCGGGGCCGGAGCGACGCTACGAGGGCCCGACCCTCCGCGCCGCCGCGCCGCTCGCTGCACTCTTCCTGCTGGCGCTCACGCTCTGGCACGCCACGGAGGCCCCGTATCCGAGGGGCGGGATCCGCTGGGGCTCGCCCTTCACGAGTGCCGGCACGGCCGAGATTCTCGAGTTCCTGGAGCTGTGCGCGGCGTACACCGTGGCCGGCTACCTGATCGCCGAGTGGCGTGGCCGCGCCGAGCGCACCCCGCGCGAGGCCATGGTCACCGCCACGGCGGTGGCGCTCGGCAGCGCCGTGGCCCTCGAGCTGCTGGTGTTGGCCGTGGGCGGCCCCGGCGGCAGCGTCCTCCGCGCGCTCGCGGCGGCGGGCGCGGCGGCGTTCGGCGCGTGGGTGTACCGGCTGCAGCTCGGCTTCGTCCGCGCGCTGGTCCGGCGGCAGGAGCGGGAGCGGCTGGACCCCGAGGTTCCGCGGGCGCCGCCGGTGGCGCGCTGGTGAGCCAGCGCCCACGCACGATCCCCTCCCCCCACGTCGTAGGGGCCGACCGTAGTCGGCACTCCTCCCCCGACCTGGACCAGCCTCGTCAGGAAACGACCACGATCCCAAACAAGCCCGGCGTCATGGCGCGGGGGATGGGAGGGGCGACCATGGTCGGCCCCTACGACGCGGGCGGAAGGGGCTCATAGGGCGGACGTGGCGCGTTCAGGGCGCTGGCGCCACAGGTACGCCCGGCCAAGAAGTCCGGACGCGCAGTCATGGGCCCCGGCGCCCAGCCCCGGTAGGATGGAGGCACCCGCTCAGGGGCCCCGTTCCCGGAGGCAAGGATGCCCCGTGTCTCGATTGCCGACATACTGCGCGCCGCCGCCCTCGCGGGGCTGCTATTGGCCGCCTGCGAGACGCCCGCGGCGCCGGCCGTGTCGCAGGCCGGCACCGCCATTCCCACGTTCCAGGCCAGCGAGCGGCCCTGACGGCCGAGCCGCCCCGCGCCGTGGTGCTCCCCGCGGTCCTCGTCGCGCCCCTCCCCGCTCCCCTACCGGCTGAACACCGCCCCGTGCGGCACCCCCGGCGCGCTCCCGCCGTGCGGCCACGTCTTATTGTCCATCCGGAAGCCAGGCACGCTGTCCCCCTCCTCGCGGAAGCGCGTGTCCACGGCCAGCTGCCCCGTCGCGGGATCGAAGCGGAGCAGCACCACGCGATGCTGCATGTCCTTGTACCCGGTCACCACCACGCGCCGCCGGTCGGGCGAGAGCGCGATCCAGTGCGGCACGTCCCCCGGCCCCAGCTCGGCGCGGCTCACCTCGCGCGGGTGCGCCGGGTCGCGGATGTCGAGGCTCACCACCGCGTGCCAGGCCGGCACCGTCACGAGGTAGAAATCGCCCGCCACCACCGGGATGGCGCAGTACGCCCCCTCCATGCGGGGGAATGATGCCACGAGTTGTGCGGCCGGCGCCTCGGTCTCGAGCCCGCTGAGCAGGTAGAGCCCGCACTGGAAGGTGGACACCAACACCGTCTTCCCATCCGCCAGCACCCGTGGTTCGGCCGTGAGGCCGCCCTCCGGCCCCTCCGGGAGGGAGAAGGTCCGGAGCAGCGCCAGGTCGGAGAGCCGCCACAATTGCAGCTGGCGGGACGCCGGGTAGTCGGCGTCCATGTCGGTCGTCGTGGTGACGATCCGGTCGAGCGGCGGCACGATGGCGGCGCTGTACACCCGCGTCTGGGGATCGAGCCCGGCGGCGCTGTCGCGCACCGACCGGATCACCTGCCCCGCGGGCGTCAGCTCCGCGAGCCCGCCCGGCAGCATGGCGCCCCCCGCGTGGCGCATCTGGTAGGTGGCCAGGACGTTGCCGTTGGGGAGCCGCAGGAACGAGTGCGGGTGCGCCATCCCGTCCACCTCGCCAAATTGTGCGGCAAGCCGGGGCGCCGCCGGCGCCGTCAGGTCAAAGATGTAGGTTGTGCCGCTGCCGAAGCCGTTGGCAAAGAGCTGCCGGTCCGCGGGCAGCTCGTGCTCGGTGTGGTGCGGGTAGTTGCCGAGGCCGGGCGCCGGGAGCGTCGTCACCAGGCGGCCGTAGCGGGCCGAATCCTCGGTGACGTCGAGGACGGCCAGGAAGTCGGGCGCCGTCGAGTCCGTGGACGCGGTCCAGAGATAGAGGTACTGCCGCGCGGGGGCGGCCTCCGGCGCCGGCTTCGGGCCGCAGGCCGCGAGCGTGAGGAGCGCAACGGGCAGCAGGGCCCTGCGGCTGGTCGGTCGGGTCATGGATCACTCGTGAGGGGGAGGTCGTCGCTGAGTCGCGCGTACACCACCACGTCTTCCGCCAGGCCTTCCTTGACGAACGCCCCGCGCCGGACACCTTCGCTGCCGAGCCCGGCCTTGAGCAGCACCCGCCCGGAGGCGGGGTTCCGGACAAAGTGGTGCGCCTGGATCCGGCGCAGGTGGAGCTGGCGGAAGCCGAACGCCACCACCGCCTGCGCCGCCTCCGTGGCGTAGCCCCGCCCCCAGTGTGCGCGCCCCAGCCAGTAGCCCAGCTCGCCCTGGTCGTGCTCGGGCGTGAGCTCGAGGCCGATGGCGCCGAGCAGCCCGCCGTCCCGCGTGATGGCGAAGCGCGCGGCGAGGCCGCGGCGCCAGTCGTCGTCGTGCGTGGCGATCCACGCCTCCGCCAGCCCGTCGGGATACGGGTGCGGCAGCCGGAGCGTCCCGGCCGCCACCTCGCGGTCGTTGGCCAGCCGCTGCACGTCGGCGGCGTCCGTCGGGTGGAAGGGGCGGAGCACCAGCCGGGCGGTGGTCAGGGTGGGCATGGGCTGCATGCGGGAGCTCAGGCGCGGGGAGCGGATGGCGGCGTCAGGTGGCGGACGGCGCCGCAAGCCGGCACAGCATCAGCACCTCGGCCATGAAGCCGTCGGGCTGCCGCACCGCGTCGGGTTCGACGCCGTAGCGGACGAAGCCGCGGGTCTCGTAGAGCCGGATGGCCCGCGTGTTGGGCGCTGCCACGGTGAGCAGCACCTGCTGGAGCCCCTGCCGCCTCGCCTCGGCCAGCACGTCGTCCACCAGCGCGCCGGCCAGGCCGCTACCCCGCGCCTCGGGGGCCAGGTACATGCCCCAGAGCAGCGCGCGGTGATCGAGCTTCCGGCCCTCGTAGCGTGTGAGCCCCGCGATTCCCACCAGCCGCTCCCCGCTCCAGCCCCCGGCCACGTAGGCGCGCTGCAACCGGTCCGCCACTTGCGCCAGGGTCAGGTGGGCCTCGTCCTCGGGCGCCACGCGGAACTCGCCGGGGTTGCCGCGGAAGCCGGCCAGGCGGAGCGCCTGGTAGGCCGCGGCGTCCGCCGCATGGAGCCGGCGGATAGCCCAGCGAATCGGCTCGCTCACCCGCGGCTCGCCGCCACCCGGCTCAGTCCTCCCCGAGCCCGGAGGCAAACAGCTGCTCGGCGATGCCGAGCAGGCTCATGCCCTGCACGATCTCCTCCGGCCCCGCCCCGGCCTCGCGGGCCTCGGCTGAGCGGCGGGCGGCCTCCGCCGGGCTGATACGGCCGGCGAAAAGGTCCTGCAGCAACTGCGCGAACGGACTGGAGTCCATTGGCTCCCGGGGATTGAAGACCGCCTGCAAGCTAGCGCCGGGACGGCCCCCGGCAATCCGGGTGGTCCCGGCCCTGGCTAGAAGCGCCCCGCGTCCACGTCCTCGATGAACTTGATGAGCCCGGTCATGTACGTCGCCTGCGCGTCGTACAGCGACATGTGGGTGCCGCCGGGGCAGTAGAGCGAGCGGCCGTGGGCGAACTTCGTGGCCATCATCTCCATGTACTTGGGGTCCATGGTGTCGTGCTCGCCGCCGATGGTGAGCGTGGGGACGGTGATCTTGCCGAGGTCGGCGAGGCGGTCCCAGTGCTCCAGGCTGCCGCTGGCGCCGAGCTCGCTCGGGCCCTGCATCTGGACGTAGACCTGGCGGTTGAGGTGGCCCATGCCGCGGAGCGCGGGGTCGGGCCACTGGGCGGCGGGCATCCGCAGGAAATGCTTCTCGTAGTGAAGCGGCGTGAGGATGGCCATGTACTCCGGGGTTTCCGTCTTCCCCGTGGCCTCCATCTGCTGGACCATGCGGAGGCTGTCCTGGTTCATGGCGGGCATCAGGACGGTCTTCGCGTACTCGTTGTAGGCGGGGATGCTGGCCATCATGTTGGAGATGATGAGGCCCTTGAGGTGATCCTGGTGCGCCAGCGCGTACTCCATGGCCAGGATGCCGCCCCACGAGTGGCCCAGCAGGTAGAAATTGTCCTTGTCGAGCCCGAGCGCCACGCGCACCTGCTCCACCTCGTCCACGAAGCGCGGGATGGTCCAGAGCGTGGTGTCGGTGGGGACGTCGCTGCGGTAGCTGCCGAGCTGGTCGTAGTAGTAGTACTCGATCCCCTGGCCCGGGAAGTAGCTGTCGAGCGCCTCGAAGTACTCGCTCGAGGCGCCGGGGCCGCCGTGCAGCAGCAGCACCTTGATGCGCGGGTTGTTGCCGACCCGCTTGGTCCAGACGCGGAAGTCCCCGCTCGGCGTGTGGATGGGGATGAGGCGGACGCCGCCGGTCAGGATGTCGGCGCGGCCGGTGGTGTCGAAGTAGGTGGCCGTGGCGGCGGGGGGCGGCGCCCCGTCCTGCTTCCCGCTGCACGCGAGAAGGACGAGGGCGAGCGTGGCGACGCACAGGGGGCGCATGCGAGGCTCCAGGTCAGGGGTGGGAACCCAGGGCTCCCGTGGGGGCGGAGCGCTGCTCCGTCCGCTCGGGAGGGGCCCGAGCGAGTGAATCCAGCGATCGAGTGGGCGGAGCGGCGCTCCGCCCCTACGGGGTGGACTGGTGGACGGCGGGCCTTAGCCCAGCGGGACGACTTCCGCTCGCGCCAGCCGCTCCCCCACGAACCGCGTCCCCACCTTGATGAAGCGCGGCTCGTCGTCGCTCACGGCAAAGCGGTGGGTGCCCTTCGCGCCCACCGGCGCCGCGATGCGGCGGCGCTCCAGCTCGCTCGCCAGCGCCAGCGCGGTCTCCTCCGCCGAGTCAATGAGGCGGACGGCCGGGCCCATGACGCGGCCGAGCAGCGGCTTGAGGAGTGGATAATGGGTGCAGCCCAGCACCAGCGCGTCCACCCGCGCCGTGAGGAGCGGTGCCAGGTACTCCTCGGCCACGAGCTCGGTGGCGGGGTGATCAAACCAGCCCTCTTCCACCAGCGGGACGAAGAGCGGGCAGGCCACCTGCTCCACTCGTACGCCGGGCGCCAGCGCGTGGATGGCCCTGGCGTAGGCGTTGGAGGCGATGGTGCCCGCGGTCCCAATGACGCCGATGGCGCCGCCCTCGGCGGCGCGCACAGCGGCGCGGGCCCCCGGCTCGATGACGCCGAGCACCGGCACCGGGGAGGCGTCGCGGAGCGCCTGCAGCGCATGCGCCGTCGAGGTGTTGCAGGCGATGACGACGGCCTTGACCCCCTGCCCCAGCAGCCAGTGCAGGATCTCGAGCGAGTAGCGCCGGACGGTCTCGGGGCTCTTGGGCCCGTAAGGGACGCGGGCCGTGTCGCCGAAGTAGATGGTGGACTCGGCCGGGAGCCGTTCGTAGATGGCCCGGGCCACGGTGAGGCCACCGATGCCCGAGTCGAAGATGCCGATGGGGGCCGACGCGCTCACGGGCGCCCGAACGGCACGCGGAGCGTGGCCCCCACCCCGCCGCCCGGGAGCGGCACGGCGCGCATCTCGAGGTCGTCGGGGAAGTCCCAGAGGTGGGCCGACACGTACGCCTCGATGGCCGAGAACAGGTGGTTGAAGGCCAGCAGCACCAGCCAGTCCTGGCGCTCCTTCTCCTTGGCG
>JBGAOL010000202.1:0-7568 GCA_044221825.1 Gemmatimonadales bacterium | reverse complement strand
ATGGCGCGATCGAGGCCGAGTTTCTGCTCCACGGCCAGATACTGGGCGGCGAAGGCCTCATTGATCTCCACCAGCGCCATGTCGCCGAGCGTCTTCCGGGCGTGCTCCAGGGCGGCGTGTGCGGCCGGCACCGGGCCGATGCCCATGACCGATGGGTCGACCCCGCTCACGCCCCAGCCCAGGATCCGGCCGAGCGGCTTGAGGCCCCAGCGCTGCACCATGTCGTCATCGGCCAGGACCAGCATGGCGGCGCCGTCGCTGATGCCGGAGGCGTTGCCGGCGGTCACCACGCCGTCCTTGCGGAAGTAGGGTGCCAGCTTGGCGAGCCCCTCGGCGGTGGTGTCGGGCCGCATGTGCTCGTCCTGGGCCCACGGGTCTTCCATCCTGGTCTTCCGGTTCTTGACCGGCACTGGTACGAGCTCATCGGCAAAGGCGTTTCGCTCCCAGGCCGCCTTGGCCCGCTGCTGGCTGCTGAGCGCCACGGCGTCCACCGCCTCACGCGCCAGCCCGTGCTCGGCGGCTAGCTTCTCGGCGGTCTCGGCCATGGAGAGGTTGCACTGGGTGTCGCGCAGCGCCTCCCAGAGCGAGTCCTCGAGCGGTGGCGCCGGCCCGAGGCGGAGCCCCCAGCGGGCACCGCGCACCACGTGCGGCGCCTGGCTCATGGACTCGGTGCCACCCGCCAGCGCCACGCGCGACTCGCCGGTGCGCAGGAGCCGCGCCGCCTGGATGATGGCCTCGAAGCCGGAGCCGCAGAGCCGGTTCACCGTCAGGGCCGGCGTCTCCACCTTGCAGCCCGCACGGAGCGCCACGTGACGGGCCAGGTAGATGGCGTCGGCGCTGGTCTGCAGCGCGTTGCCCACGATGACCTGGTCCACGAACACCGGCTGGATGTCCGCCCGCGCGATGGCGCCCTTCGCGGCGATCACCGCGAGGTCCGTGGCCGAGTGGTCTTTCAGGGTGCCGCCGAACGCGCCGAACCCCGTGCGCGCGCCAGCGACGATCCACACCGATTGGGTTCCGGGCATGCTCACTCCCCGCGTGATCCTGCTGTGCGGGGAGAAATATGGAGGGGGTGCGAGGGGGGAGGAATGGCGGCGCGGGCCCCCGGACCGCCGGGGACCCGCGCCCCAGGGGTCAGCTCCGGATCACCTTCTGCTGTCGCTGGGTGGCGTGGGCGTCCAGGAAGACCCGCATCTGCGCCAGGCCGCGGGTGCGGCCGTCGAGGCGGAGCTCGTACTCGCCGCTCACCGACGGCTCGAGCTCGAACGCCACGGTGTTGCTGGGGCGGGCCAGGTCCTCGGTGATGCGGGTGAAGGGAAGCTGGGTGCCGGCCTCGCGGTTCCGCACCGCGAGCACCCGGGCGTTGGTCACCTCCACACGGTAGACCTTCCCCTGCTCCAGCTCCACCCGGGCAAACTCGCCGCGCGCGGTGAAGTCGTGTGCCAGCACCATCGAGTCCCTCGGGGAGGAGAACGCCTCACGCGCCTGGGCGGTGGCCGCCAGCGGGGCGAGGGTAAGCAGGGCGACGAGCCTCCAACGATGCGACATGCGACATCTCCTTCGGGTGGGGCCGGCCAACGTCCCCGGCGGCCGGCGGTGCACTGGAGGAGACGGCGATGCCCCCTTGGGGATAGACATCACCGACGCCCGGGGGCGAGACCCCGGAGCTTCGGGTGGTGCATGCTGTGAGGGAGAAACGGCGCGGCTATTCCTCGCCCATGGCGTGCCCGCAGTTGATGCAGTGCCGCCAGCCGATCTCCATCTCGGCCTGGCACTCGGGGCAGCGGGTGAGCGCCTGGTTCTGGCCGCAGTGGGGGCAGAAGTTGACGGGGCGTCCGGTGGGGAGCGCGCCGCCGCAGTAGGAGCAGCGTGGCCCCTTGCCGTGACGGGTGCTGGGTTCTGGCTCCGCCGTCATGCGGGGCGGGGGCGGCATCATCGGCGGCGAGGCCGGCGGCGTGGGCTCGGCGGTGAAGGGCAGCGGGACCACATCGGCGCCGCGCCGCTTGGCGGGAGGTTCGCTCGCCCGCCGAGCGGGGGGCTCCGGGACTGCGGGCTCGATGGCGCTCGGGAAGATCAGCTCCTCCACCGGCTCCGGGGCGGGCGGCTCGGGCGGGGCGTAGGCTTCGTCGGGGCCGGGACCCAGCGCATGGGCCAGCGGCTCGGTGCCGAGGACCAGTTCGGCCTTGTTATAGTCGCGCAGGACGGAGAGGTCCGGGTTGGGACTCGTCGCCTGCTCCTGGAACAGCTGGCTGATCTCGTCCGCCACCATCCGCACGTAGCCGCCCTCCCCGGCGCAGAGCCGGAGGATCAGCATGTCGTAGTCTTCGGCGGAATCGACCTGCAGCGCTCGGCGGGTGGTGCGGTAGGGGATGACCGAGTCGAGCAGGTCGGCGAGCGGCATGGGCCGGTGCAGGCGCGCCGGGTCAATTGCGATTAGGTTGTCCACCAATCGCCGGAAGAGCCGTTCGAGGTCGGTCATCGGAGTCGCAGAGTAGGGCAGGCTTCCCGGGGTGTCAAGCAAGCTGGCCCGACGTGGTTGCGGGGCTAGCATGGCCGGACACCCGACGCACCCCATGCCGTCCCGTCCCCCGCGGACCGGCGGCCCCCTGGAGAACCCATGCGCGCACTGTCCGCCACCGCCCTGGCGCTCGTCCTCGTCGTGCCCGCCGTGTCCGCGCAGGGCAACTGCTACCCCGCCACCGACTCGCACGAGGCGGACCTCTTTGCCCACTTCGCGGTGCCGCTGGCGTACGGGCCGGCGCAGGCGCCGTGGATCTACCGCACGGGCTCGGTGCAGGTCGGCCTCGAGGCCGCGCTGATCCCCGACGCGGGCGACAAGATGGCCACCCCCACCACCTGCCGTCCCGGCAAGGGACCGGAGAACGTGAACCTGCTCCCGGGCCTGCTGCGGCCGCGGCTCGCGTACGCGTTGCCGGAGGGGGTGCTGCTCGAGGCCAGCTGGATCCCGCCAGTGCGGGTCAACGAGGTGAAGGCCAATTTCTTCAGCCTGGCCCTCTCCCGCAGCCTGCCGCTCGGCGATGCGGGCACGCTCTTCACGGGGCGGCTGCACGCCACCATCGGCAGCATGCACGCGCCGATCACCTGCCCCGACGACGCGCTGGCCGACTCGCTCAGCGAGTGTTACCAGGGCACCAAGTCCAACGACCGTTTCTCGCCCAACATCCTCGGCGCGGAGCTGGCGTTCACGTTTCCCCGGGCTGGTGGGCGCTTCCGTCCCTACCTCGGCGCCGGCTATAGCATCCTGCGGCCGCGCTTCCAGGTGCACTTCCGCAACGCGCAGGGCACGCTGGACCGCCGCAAGGTGGAGGTGAACCTGCGCCGCGTGGCGGTCTTCGGCGGCGCCACCTACGCGGTGTCTCCGGATTTCCTGCTGAGCGGCGAGGCGTACTCGACGCCGTCGGACCTGGTGACGGCGCGGGTGCGCATGACGCTCGTGACGGGTGGGGTGCGGTAGGGCTGGGAGCCCTCAGTCCGCCGCCCCCACCCGCGCAAACTCCTCGCCGGCCGCGAGCCGCGCCTCGAGCGCGCTGAAGGCGGCGTCCGGGTCGTAGCTCAGGTATTTCTTCTTGCCCCGCGCCGCCTCGAGCCAGGCGGCGAAGCCGCTCTCCACGGTGCCCTCGCTCGAGACCTGCTCGGTAGCGGCCTTCACGGCGAGGTCGTTGGCGTACTCGTTCTTGGCGTGCCCGACGTGGCCGCGGACCCAGGTCCACTGCACGTCGTGCGCGGCCGCCGCGCGCACCAGCGGTTGCCAGAGATCGAGATTCTCGATCGGCCCGCCCTTCCGCGTCCACCCGCGCGATCGCCAGCCCGGCACCCACTCCCGCATCCCCTTCACCAGGTACTCGCTGTCCGAGACCAGCAGCACCATGAGCCGCCGGCCCTTGGCCGAGAGGAGCTCGAGCACCCGCAGGGCGCCGGTGAGGGCCATGCGGTTGTTGGTGGTGTCGGGATCGTGGAGGAAGAAGTCGCGCCGCTGGATGATGCCGCCGGCGCGGACCTCGATCAGGCCGCCGGCGCCGCCCGGCGTGGAGCGGGCCTGCCCGTTGCCGAGGCAGGATTCATCGAGATGCAGGATGGCGATCGGAACTCGGGGTGCGGGCACTCGCGAGGGTTGGCTCGGGGTGGACGAGGACCGGCAGGTCGGAGGCCCGCAAGATAGCGTCCGCGGCCGGGGGCACCAGCCAATGGCCGTGCTCCCGCTCCGTCTCCGTGAACACGACGGTGGCACCGAGGCGGCGTGCCGCACCGAGGAGCATCTCGTCCACGGGGCCCTCGCCGTCGTGCAGGTCGTAGTCGAGCGGGGCCTGCGCCAGGGCACCGCTGGCGCGCTGGGTCAGCTCGCCGCGGTCGCCGAGGCTGCCGGGGAACTGCAGCACGTCGAGGTGTGCGCCGCTGATCCCGGCGAAGCGCGCGGCAAAGGCGAGCGTGGCTTCGCTGGCGGGGCTGCCGCTGTAGCCCACCAGCACGCGGTCCATCGCCGTGGGAATGCGCCCGCAGACCAGCACCGGCTGCGGCGCGTTCCGGAGCAGCGTCCGCGTGTCGGGCCCCACCTCGTCCTCGGCGGTGGCGCCGCGGTAGCCCACGCGGCCCACCACGATGACGCCCACGAGGGCACCGAGGTCCTGCAGCTCGTCCACCACGTCGCCGGTGCGATGCACCGTCTCCACCTCGAGGCCGGCGCGGCGCACGGCCCCGGCCGAGTCGTCGAGCATGCGCTGCGCGGCGGCCTCGCGCTCCACTCGCGTCTGGGGCGAGCGGCCCGCCACCCACTCCATCCACGGCGCGCCGAGCGACATCTCACTGGTCCGCCCGATGGGCGGCGAGATGTGGGCCAGCACGATCCGCGACCGGAACCGCTGCCCCACCAGGATGGCCTGTGCCAGCGCCACCTCGGCATGGGAGGAGCCGTCCAGCCCGACGAGGAGGGAGGTGAACATGCCCCACGGTGCGGCCCGGGACGGCGGGTGTCAAGCGCCGAGCCAACCCGGAGGCGAGGTTGGATTCGTAGGGGCCGACTATAGTCGGCCCGTACAATGCGGAAGGGGGCGGCCGAAGGCCGCCCCTCCAATTAGAGAAAGTCGAGCGAGTCGATTTCCTCCAGCGGAAACTCGAGTTCCTCTCCGGTCATGGGGAGCCGCCCGCGGAGGACTTCCTTGCTGCCCGTGGTCCGCACCGCGAGGGCCACCACCACGTATTCATTGCCGCGGCGCGACAGGGCAACCCGCCGCCCGTCACGCGCGGCGCGCTCGAGCTGGTCGTAGCGTTGGGGAGTCCAGCGGAGGGGCACGGGAGTCAGCGGGTGCGGGTGACGGTGAGCTGGCCCGCCTGACCGGTGCATTCCCCGATCACCGCGCGGGCCAGCGTACCCTCGGCGGCCAGGCCGGCGAGGAGCGAATCGAGCTGCGACGGCGCCACGGCCAGGAGTAACCCGCCCGAGGTCTGCGCGTCGGCGACAAGCAACTGTTCTACCTCGGCGACGTCGGCGGCCCAGGTGACGGGCACGGCGGCCAGGTTCCGCTTCGTGCCTCCCGGCACCACGCCCTCGGCGGCCAGCTCCAGGGCGCCAGCGAAGCGGGGCACCGCGTCGAGCCACAGCCGCGCGCCGACGCCGCTGCCGCGGAGGATGTTCCCCAGGTGCCCGAGCAGCCCGAAGCCGGTGACGTCGGTGGCGCAGCGGACGCCGGCGGCCAGGGCGGCGCGCATGGCGCCGACGTTGAGCGTGGTCATGCTGGCCACGGCGTTCGCCAGCTCCAGCTCCGTGACGCGGCCGCGCTTGAGTGCGGTGGTCAGGATGCCGGTGCCGAGCGGCTTGGTGAGCACCAGCAGGTCGCCGGGGCGCGCGGTGGCGTTGGTGAGGAGGCGACTCGGTGGCGCCTCACCGAGGGCGACGAGCCCCACGTGCGGCTCGAGCGCGTCCACCGAGTGGCCGCCCAGGATGGGGCAGCGCGCGGTGGTCGCCACGTCGGCCAGGCCCTGCATGACCTCGCCGAGCAGTTCCATGGGGAGCGACTCGCGAGGCCAGCCCACGAGGCTCAAGGCAAAGAGCGGCGTGGCACCCGTGGCGTAGAGGTCGCTCAGGGCGTTGGCCGCGGCGATGCGGCCCCAGGTGCGCGCGTCGTCCACCACGGGCGTGAAGAAGTCCACCGTGGCCACCAGGGCACGCCCGTCGTCCAGCTGCCAGACGGCGGCGTCGTCCCTGCTGGCCGCGTCGAGGAGGATGCGCGGATCCCCGACCTGCGGCAGGTGGCGCAGCACGTGCGCCAGCTCGTCACTCCCGAGCTTGCACGCTCAACCCGCGCCGTGGCTCAGGGTGGAGAGCCGGATCCGGGGCTTCTGGTCGATGGGTTCCGCCATGGGGCCTCCTCGGGACCTGCTTGCCCGGCGAACGCCGCCGGGCCACTTTCCGGGCCATCATGACCCGCCGTCCCCGCCAATGAACATCCTGCCGCTCGCCACTGCGCTCCTGCTCGGCTTCCAGCACGCGCTCGAGGCGGATCACATGGTGGCCGTCACCACCTTCGTGGCCGACAAGCCGACGGCCCCGCACGCACTCCGCTTCGGCTTCCGCTGGGGCTTCGGCCATTCGCTGGCCGTCATCGCCTTTGGCGGCGTGCTGCTGGCCACCGGCCTCTCCTGGCCCGCCCGCTACGACGCCGTCGGCGAGGGCATCGTCGGTGCCATGCTCATCGGGCTCGGGATCTGGGCGGTGCGGACTGCCCGGAAGCTACACTTCCACCCACCCGCCGGGCACGGGGATCACGCCCACCTCCACGCCCATCCGGCGCCGGCACCGGTGCACGAGCACGGGCACGACCGCCACCACCCGCACGCCCACGACCTGACCCACGCCGCCCGGCATGCACCCGACGCGGTGCACCACGACGCGGCTCACCACGCCCCGCCACCCCAGCCGGGCGGCCACGCCCATCCGCACCCGCATCCCCATCCGCACCACGAGGCGTCCACGCCCGCGGCTGCTGCTGCGACCCCCCACCCCCACCCGCATCACCATGGGCACGGCATCACCATCGTGGGCCTGATGCACGGGCTGGCCGGCTCGAGCGCGGTGGTGGCGCTGGTGCCGGTGACGCTGATCGGCCGGTGGGACATCGGGCTCCTCTACCTCGCAGCCTTCGGCGTGGGCGTGACCTTGGGCATGATGCTCTACGCCTCGGTGGCCGCCTACGCCATGCGCCGCGCCGCCGACCGCTCCGTGGCCCTCGGTCGCCAGCTCTCCACGGCGGTGGGCGTGCTCGGCATCTGCGTCGGCCTCTGGTGGGTCATCGGGGCGATCCGGGGGGCGTAGCGCGCTGTCGTTGTCTGTAGTGCCGGGGCTTGGGCGTGATTCACCGCAGAGACGCGAAGGCGCGGAGGGCCGCAGAGGGGATCGAGCCCGGATCGGTGGGTTGCCGACCCGGGCTCTGATGATTTTGGGTGGGCCTCCACGAGGGGGCGGGGGGCGTTGCCGGGCCCGTACTGACACCCACATGAACTTCGCGGGCTCACCTTGCAGAGAGCCCCCCATCCTCGGGCAGGTCCTCTGCGGC
>JBGAOL010000201.1:0-8755 GCA_044221825.1 Gemmatimonadales bacterium | reverse complement strand
CACGGTACTGTTGTGGCTGTCGGTTCGGGTGGGGCAACGCCCTCCACCACTCTCGGGGCCCCACCCAACAACTTCAGGGCCCGGGTCGGCACTGCACCGCTCCGGACTCGATGCCCTCTGCGGTCCTCTGCGCTCTCTGCGACTCTGCGTTGAGACGCACCAGGCCCGAGTCGGGCCTCGATCCCCAGACAGCCCCCCAAGGTGTTGCGGCACCCCCCGGGTCGCGCGTCTACACTACACCCTGCATCAATTGCGGTCCCCGCCTGTCAGGTCGCCCTCCGGATGGAGGGCAGGCCGGGGCCGCCCGTTCGGAAGGGGTATGTCGTGCGACTGGGCAGCATCTGCGTGTTCTGCGGCGCCTCCGCCGGCCGCCTCCCCGGCTACGCGGCCGCCGCGCGTGAGCTGGGCCGGGCCATCGCCGCCGGTGGGCGGCAGGTGGTGTTCGGCGGCGGGAAGGTGGGCATGATGGGCGCGGTGGCCGACGGCGCGCTCGAGGCCGGCGGCCGCGTGGTCGGCGTCATCCCCGAGCACCTGGTCCAGTACGAGGTGGCCCACGGCGGCCTCACCGAGCTCCACGTGGTGGCCTCGATGCACGTCCGCAAGCAGATGATGGCCGACCACGCCGACGCCTTCGTGATCCTGCCGGGCGGCCTCGGCACCATGGAGGAGTTCTTCGAGATCTGGACCGCAGGGGCAGCTCGGCATCCACCGGAAGCCGTACGGGCTGTTCAACGTGGGCGGGTACTTCGACCCGCTGCTGGCCTTCCTGCAGCACGCGGTGGCGGAGGTTCATCCGGGAGGAGCATCGCGAGTTGCTGGTGGTGGAAACCGAGCCGGCCCGGCTGCTCGAGCGGCTCGAGTGCCACCCCACGCCGGCGCCGCGGCGGCTGGACCAGAGCCGGGCCTAGGCGAGCATGTTCCCGCGACCTGACCCGCGCGCAGTTCAAGGCCATCTTCCTGGAGCACGCCACCCGGGAGCAGGGCTGGACCTGGACGCCTTTGAACCGAGCGGCCGGGGATGCGCTACCGCTACGAGCCGCCCGAGTCGCCGGCGCACACCCGGCTGATGATCGCCACCGACTTCGGGGCCCGGGAGTACCGCCTGTTCTTCATGACGGAGGAGGCGGAGGAGCGGTTGTTCGGGTTCCCGATCCGCCGACCGACCCCCACATCGTAGGGCGCCGCCCAGCCGCGCTGTCGACCGGGAAGGATGATGGACAAAGAAGAGCCCGGACCGTGGGTCCGGGGGCTCTTCACCGCGCGTGGTTAGCGGGCGGCGAGCTTGACGACGTTCTCGGCCGCCGGACCCTTGGCGCCCTCGACCATGTCGAACTCGACCTTCTCGCCCTCGGCCAGGCTCTTGAAGCCCTTGGCCTGGATGGCGGAATGGTGCACGAAGCAGTCCTTCTGGCCGCCATCAGGGGTGATGAAGCCGAAGCCCTTCGCGTCGTTGAACCACTTCACGGTGCCGGTGGTGCGCATTGCCTACTCCTTGGTGTGTAATCGGAGGCCGGCCATGCCGCACAACCCGACTACATGGTTGCGTGAACTCCTCACGCGGGGGGTGGAGCTTGAAGGACCCGAGGCGAACGCTCCCCGGACCCTAGTAGCTCCCTGGAACCGCGCCGCCCCAATCCGCCGGGGTGGCTGTCGCAGGCACGAATGTAGGGATCGGGGGCCGATTCGACAAGAGCCCGGCTCCCGGCGGCGCCCGGGGGCGGCACGGGCGGGCGGCTGGCGGGGGTAGCCGGACCGCCCGCCGGGGCGGGCTCCCGCAGGCTCTGGGCCGGGGGGTTATCTTTCCTCCCGTGCCCGGCCCAGGTGCCGGATCCTGCAGGCCCTGCCCACCCGAAGGATCTCATGCCTGACAAATCAGCGGTGCCGGACCGTCCCCGTCGCCGGGGAAGCCCGATGCGCCGGTCGAGGCCCGCCTGGCCCGTGCCGGGCGGCGTTCGTCGCCGGGCCCGCGCCGCGCGGCCCGGCCGGGGCCGGGGCAAGCCGGCCGCGCCGGCGCCCGGCGAGCGGGAGCGGGCCACCCTGCGCGCGGTGTTCCACGAGCTGGGCGAGGCGCACCGCGCCTACCGCGCGCGCACCGGCGGCACGGTGACGCCCGCGCTCCGCTCGGCCACCACCGCGTTCAAGGCCCAGCCGAGCGCCCTGACCCTCGTGGGCGTGGCCGCGTTCCTGGACGAGCTGGGCATCCTGGCCTGGTGATCCGCGCCGGCCGCCCCCGGCGGCCAGCTCCCGTTTCCTGCTGTGGTCCCGTCCCGTGAGGTGATGATGCGCAAGCCGAACTACGGCTTCGAGAAGCGCCAGAAGGAACTCGCCAAGGCCCAGAAGCGCGAGGAGAAGCGCCTGAAGAAGGCCGCCCGCGCCGAGGGCGAAGGCGTGGCCGAGGAAGGCGTGAGTGAGGGCGCCCCCATGGATGCCTCGCCCCCGGGCGAGGGCGCCGAGTGAGGGTGCGCCGCCTGTCCCTGTCCTGATTGGAGTGCCGATGTCCGCGTTCAAGCCCCAGCAGCGCCATCTCACGGTTGATGGCCGAGTCTTCCACTTCGTCTCCTACGAGGCGATGCCCGCCAACGCCCGCCGGCAGGAGGCGGCGCAGCCCGCCATGTGGTGCCTGATGGTGGAGGGGCGGCGCATGCCGGCCCTGCCGTGGGCGGCGGAAGACGGGCCGGAGGAAGTGGACCGCCGGCTCGCCGCCTGGGTGGCCGAGCACATCGGACCGGTGCCGCCCCCGCCGCCCCAACCCCGGACCGCCGGCAAGACCCATCGGGGCGTGCGGGGGGACTGGGCGCCCTGACCGCGCGGGCGTGTGGCAATTCCCCGGGCCCGGGACGGCGCAGCTGCCTCCCGGGCCCGGTGTCGTTTCCTAGCGCTGGCAGCGGTGGCAGAAGACGGTGATGCGGGCGTCGATGTCGTGGGTGGCGGCGAGGCGGGTGCCGCAGGTGCGGCAGGGCTCGCCCTGGCGCTCGTACACCTGCAGCTCGAGCTGGAAGTTGCCGGGCTCGCCGGTGCCGGTGCGGTAGTCGCGGAAGGTGGTGCCCTCCGCGTCGATGGCTGCCTGGAGGATGCGGCGCACCTCGTGGTAGAGGCGGCGGTAGGCGTCCTCCGGCACCTTGTGGGCCGGCTTCGAGGGGTCGATGCCGGCAAAGAAGAGCGCCTCGTTGGCGTAGATGTTCCCCACGCCGACGATCTTCTTCTGGTCCATCAGCACCTTCTTGATCGCCGCGCGCGAGGGTTGGAGCTGCGCCGTGAACTGCTCCACCGTGAGCGCCGGATCGAGCGGCTCGGGGCCCAGGGCCTCGTGGTACCGCGTCCAGCCCTTCTCGTCGAGCAGCAGCAGCGTGCCGATCCGGCGGATGTCGCGGAAGACGAACTGCCCGCCGCGGTCGAGCCGCGCCTTGAGCACCGCGTACTTCTCCTCCGCCGCGGTGAGCGACCCCTCGTACACCAGCAGGTTCCCCGTCATCCCCGGCTGCAGCACGAACCAGCGCCGCGCGCCATCCGCCAGGCGGAGGTGGAGCACGCCGTGCTTGGCGCGCCGCGTCACCCGGTCCACGAAGGCGCCGGTGAGCGCCTGCAGCAGCCGCGGCTTCGACACTCCGCGCAGGATGTCCGTGTGCGAGAGCCGCGCCTCGGTGATCGTGGCGCCCTCGAGCATGTAGCGGACGCCGCGGACCATCGTCTCGACTTCGGGCAGTTCGGGCATGGGGGGAAGCTAACGGGGGAGTCGCTGGGTGCGGTGCTGGGGCGGGGTTCGGTGTGACTCAACGCAGAGGCGCAGAGGCTCCGCCGACTGGATCGAGATCGGTGAGACGATGAGCCGGATCGAGTCGGTCTGGACGGGTGGGGCATCGCCAAACCCGAGGGGACACCCACAGTCCGCGCGCGGTGAGCCCATCTGTACGGGAAGAGCGGGTCCCCGGAGCAGTCTCACCCTGTCACCACACGCCGCGAAACCCCGCCGCGCGGCCTCCCGCCACCCGATGTCGCGCCGCCAGACCTTGCCCGGGAAGCTGATCGCCTCGGCGGCCGCACGGCTGCGGGCCTGCGCCTCGGCGAAGGTGGGGGCCACGGCGGTGATGGTGAGGACGCGGCCGCCGCTGGCGCGGAGGGTGCCGTCGGCGTCCCGCGAGGTGCCGGCATGGAAGACGGTGACGCCCTCCGGAAGCGTAGCCGGGATGGTGATCGGCGCGCCCTTCTTCGGCGTGTCGGGGTAGCCCTCGGCCGCGAGCACGGTGGTGACGGCGGCACCGCGCTCCAGCTCGAGCGGCGTCGGCGGCTCGCCCCTCGCCACGCGGTAGAGGCACTCGGTGAGGCCGCCCTTCACGAGCGGCAGCACCACCTGTGTCTCCGGGTCGCCGAGGCGGCAGTTGAATTCCACCACCTTGATGCTGCCGTCGGGCCCGATCATCAGGCCCGCGTAGAGCACGCCGTTGTACGGCGCGCCCTCGGCCGCGAGCTGCTTGAGCATGGGGACCAGCACTTCCTGCTGCGCCCGCGCCAGCAGCGCCGGCGTGGCGAGGGCCACCGGCGCGTAGGCGCCCATGCCGCCGGTGTTGGGACCGGTGTCGCCCTCGCCGAGGCGCTTGTGGTCCTGCGCGGCGGGGAGGCAGAGAATGCTTTCGCCGTTGGTGATGGCCAGGAGCGAGAGCTCCTCGCCCTCCATGAACTCCTCGATGACGACGGTCTTCCCGGCGTCGCCGAACTTGCCGTCGCCCAGCATGCCCTGCACGGTGGCGGTGGCCTCGGCCCGTGTCAGGCAGACCACGGCGCCCTTCCCCGCGGCCAGGCCCGAGGCCTTGACCACGAGCGGCTCCGCGTGCGCCGCCACGTAGGCGAGGGCCGCGGGGAGGTCGGTGAAGGTGCGACTCGCGGCGGTGGGGACGCCCGCCCGCTCCATGACGGCCTTGGAAAAGGCCTTCGACGCCTCGACCTGCGCCGCCGCGCGGCTCGGCCCGAAGACGAGGCGCCCTTCCGAGCGGAGCCGGTCCGCCAGCCCCTCGGCGAGCGGCGCCTCGGGGCCGATCACCACGAGGTCGATGCCGTAGGCGTCGGCCGCGTCCGCGAGGCGGTCGAGGTCGGTAGCGCCGATGGGGAGGTTGGTGGCGATGGGGGCGGTGCCGGGATTGCCGGGCGCCACGTAGAGGGTGGCGTCCGGGTGTTCGCGGCGAAGGGCCCAGGTGATCGCGTGCTCGCGCCCCCCGCCGCCGACGACGAGGATCCTCACTGCTGGCGGGCCTTCTTGAACGCTTCGCTCATGCGGCCGGCCGCCTGCTTGGCCGCGTCCGCCATCTGGCCGAAGGTGGCCTTGGCTTCCTGGGTGTAGTACTGGCGCGCGGCGTCGAGGTCGTCCTTGACCGCGCGCTCGCCGGCCGAGCCGCGACGGGTGTACTCGCCGCGCATGATGCGGTCGTAGTCGCCCGTGGCGATCCAGCCCTGCAACTCGGCGGCGCGCACCGTGTGCATCGGGTGGGTCACCATCAGCGTGGAGAGCAGCTTGTAGAGCACGTCGAAGCCCTCGTTGCTGCCGACGTACTCGTTGGCCTGCGCCATGTAGGTATCAAGGTCCAGCTGCCCATCGTTGTACGGCGGCCGGACGCCGCCCGCCATCTTCATAAACAGGCTCTGCGAGCTGCGCGTGTCCTGCGAGCCGAGCAACCCGGCGCGATCCGCCGACAACTCCGACTTCCGCGACCACTCGAGGAACGCCAGCCGGATCGGGAGCAGCGCGATCCCCGCGAGGCCGGGCAGCGCGCCCGTGCTCACCAGCACCAGGATGGCGGCGATGGTGCGGTAGAAGGCGTGGCCGCTCATGACGTGGCCCAGCTCGTGGCTCAGGAGCACCCGGAGCTCGTCGTCGTCCAACAACTCAAGTGCCGCCGAGTGCAAGACGATAAATGGGGCATCCACGCCATAGGCGCCGGCGTTGAAGACGGGCGTCTGTGAGACGTAGAGCTCGGGGATGTCAGGCCAGTCAAATGTCGTGCAGACCTCGACATGCAGGCTCCAGAGCTTCGGAAACTGGGTGGGGCCCACGCGGACGGCATTGGCCTGGAACAGCAGGCGGATCCCCCGTTCCCCGCCCAGGAAGGCCAGGATCTTCCGGGTGACCTCCTCGAAGCCGGGGACGGACCGGAGGGTCTGCAGGGCGGCGCGATCCGCAGGATGCTCCCACGAGACTGGAGCGATTTCGGGCAGGGTGCGCCGGGGGCGCGGGGCGGGCGTGGTCATGGATGACTCGACGTAAGGGGCGACGGATCTACGCCCCGGATGAGGGGCGGTTTCATGCTGGGACGACGGTGGGGGAAGGGGGGGCGGTCCGCTCCCGAATCGGCGCTCGGAGCCCGGCCTGCCGGGCCCCGGGGGCCGACCCCGGACGGGGCGCCCGCCGGGTCACCCCAGCGCCTGCGTCAGGTCGGCGATCAGGTCCTCCGTCTCCTCGATGCCGCAGGAGAGCCGGATCAGGCTGTCGGTGAGCCCCATGCTCTGGCGCAGCGCCAGGGGCACCGACGCGTGCGTCATGCTGGCCGGGTGGCCGATCAGGCTTTCCACGCCGCCGAGCGACTCGGCCAGCTGGAAGATCTTCGTGCGCTCAACGACGCGGCGCGCGAGCGCCTGGTCCCCGAGCTCGACGGAGATCATGCCGCCAAAGCCGCTCATCTGGCGCGCGGCCAGTGCGTGCTGCGGGTGATCGGGGAGGCCGGGATAGTAGACCTTCTGTGCCTTCGGGTGCCGGGTCAGCCATTCCGCGACGGCGCGACCGTTCGCGTCGTGCTGCCGCATGCGGAGCGGGAGCGTCTTGATCCCGCGCAGCGCCAGGAAGCAGTCCTGCGGGCCGGGCACGCCGCCCGCCGCGTTCTGCAGGAAGCCGATCTTCTCGGCCAGGTCGTCGCGGGCGGTGACCAGCAGGCCGCCGACCATGTCGCTGTGGCCGTTCAGGTACTTGCTGGTGGAGTGGAGGACGATGTCCGCGCCGAGGGCCAGCGGGCGCTGGAAGTACGGCGTGGCGAAGGTGTTGTCGACGGCGAAGAGGAGCCCGCGCGCCTGGGTGATGTGGCCGATGGCCGCGAGGTCGGCCAGGAACATCATCGGGTTGGTGGGCGTCTCGCCGTACACCAGCCGCGTGGCGGGCGTGATGGCGCGGGCCACGTTCTCCGGGTCGCGCATGTCCACGAAGCTGAACTGGAGCCCGAACTGCGCGTAGACCCGTTCCATCAGCCGGTGCGAGCCGCCGTAGATGTTCTGGCCGCTGACCACGTGGTCGCCGGCCTTGAGCAGCTTGAGCAGGGTGTCGAGCGCCGCGAGCCCCGAGCCGAAGGCGAAGCCGTGGGTGCCGCCCTCGAGGCTGGCCACGCAGCGTTCCAGGGCTTCCCGGGTCGGGTTCTGCGTCCGGGCGTACTCGTAGCCCTTGTGCCGGCCGAGCCCGTCCTGGACGTAGGTGGAGGTCTGGTACACCGGCGTCATCACGGCGCCCGTGACCGGGTCCGGATGCTGGCCGGCATGGATGGCGCGGGTGGCGAAGCCGTGGGCGGTGTCGTCGGGTCGGATCTGGGTCATGCGAGGGGGGCTCGAGGAAGCGGGAAGGTTACCCCCGCCTCCGGGACCCCACAAGCCAACGCCGGGCGAGCGGAAGGATCTTCATAAATGCTGCTCGACCAGATCGCCCAGCGGCTGGAACCGAAGGCGCTCGCCCCACGCTGCCTGGTGGTGGACGATGACGCGACGGTGCGCCACAGCATCGCCCGGGTGATCGAGCTGATGGGGCTCTCCGCCACGGAGGCCGGCACGGCGGAGGAGGGGCTCCAGCTGCTCGCCGAGCAGGGAGAAGTGCCCCTGATCGTCTCCGACGTGAACATGCCGGGGCTCAACGGCCTCGGCTTCCTCGAGGAGATCATCAAGCGCTATCCCGACACCGCGGTGATCATGCTTTCCGGCGTGTCGGACGTGAAGACGGCGGTGGCCTGCCTCGACAAGGGAGCGCTGGACTACATCGCCAAGCCGGCGCTGATCGAGGAGGTGCGTGCGCGCGTGACCAAGGCGCTCGAGAAGCGGGACCTGCTGCTGCAGAAGCGCTTCTACCAGAAGAACCTCGAGCTCCGGGTACGGGTGCAGGCGGGCCGCATCAAGGAGCTGTTCGTGCAGGCGGTGCAGACGCTGGCGCACGCGCTGGAAGCCAAGGATGCGTACACCAGCGGCCACTCCATGCGGGTGAGCCGCTACGCGGTGCAGACGGCGGTGCGGCTCGGCTTCACCGGTGAGCGGCTGGAAGAGATCCGCCTCGGCGCGGACCTGCACGACATCGGCAAGATCGGGACGCGGGAGGCGATCCTCAACAAGCCGGGGCCGCTCACCGAGGAGGAGTTTGCGCACATCACCGAGCACACCATCCTCGGCGAGCGGATCCTGGCGCCGCTGGCGCGGGAGAACCCGACGGTGCTCCGGATCGTGCGGAACCACCACGAACGGTTCGACGGCCGCGGCTTCCCCGACCGGCTCACCGGCGAGGAGATCCCGATCGAGGCGCGGATCGTGTGCGTGACCGACGCCTTCGACGCCATGACCACCAACCGCGCCTACCGCGCGAGCCGGACGCCGCAGGCGGCATTCGAGGAGCTGGAGCGGTGCGCGGGGACCCACTTCGATCCCAAGTGCGTGCAGGCGTTCCTCGAGGCGTTCCCGGATCCGTCGGTGCTGCCGTTGCTCACCTGAGGCGCGGCGGGGGCGGGGCCGACGGCGCCGCCCCCGGCCG
>JBGAOL010000200.1:0-7447 GCA_044221825.1 Gemmatimonadales bacterium | reverse complement strand
GGCGCCTCGAGGCGCTGCTGCAGCAGGTACTCCAGGCGATCGGCGGTGCGCCGGCTGGCGCGACCGAGGCGAGTGCCGCGGTCGAGTGCCTGGGCGAGGCGGAGGCCGAGGGCGTGGACGCCGGCGCGGAGGGCGTCGCCATCCGGCACGGCGAGCTCGGCGGCGGCGGACGGCGGCATGACGGCGCGGACATCGGCGCGACGAGATCGGTGAACGAGGACGTCCTCTCCGTGGCCGATGGCGGAAATGGTGGGCACCTGGACGGCGAGCGAGGCCAGCAGACGGCCTCATGATTGAAGACGGCGAGGTCGTCCTTCGAGCCGCCGCCGCGGGCGAGGATGCAGGGAGAGGCCGTCCTCTCGAGCTGATTCACCAGCCCGAGCGCCCGCACCACCTCGGCCTCGGCCTCGGCGCCCTGGACGCGGGTGCCGAGGACCACGAGCTCGAGGGCGGCGAAGCGCTTGCGGGTGACGGTGATGATGTCGCGGAGCGCGGCGCCGTCGAGGAGGTGACGACGGCGATGCGCGAGGGGAGCGCGGGGAGCGGGCGCTTGCGGGCGGGATCGGTGAGGCCGTCCTTCTCGAGCGCGGCGCGGATGCGGTCCAGCTCGGCCTGGGCGGCGCCCTGGTCGGGCGTGGCGAGGAGCTGGACGCAGTTGAGGCGGAACTCCCCCCGCTCTTCCCAGATGGTGGGCGTGCCGAAGACGAAGACCTGGGTGCCGTCCTGCGGCTTCTCGCGGACGCGGGACGAGTAGGTCTTCCACATGACGCACTTGACCTGCGCCTCGGCGTCCCCGATGCAGAAGTACCAGTGGCCCGACTGATAGGCCTTGAGCTGGGAGAGCTCGCCCCGGATCCAGAGCGGCCCGATGTTCCCCTCGACGGAGCGGCGCGCCGCGCGGGCGAGCTGGCTCGGGGTCCAGGGGGTCTCGGGGTCGAGGCTGGGCTGGGAGAAGAGGTCGGGCATCGCGGGCGAGCTCGGACGGCGTGTCGGGGCGAGCTGGTTGCGCTCGAGCGCTCGCTAACGCGAGCGCCCGGCCACTGAAGTGCTGACGCACTCGCGTCGCCCGCCCTGGTGCGGCATCCGGGACGCGAGTCCTTCAGGACTTGTGGTGCCGAGCGCTCGCTTCAGCGAGCGATCACCGCGCGTGGGCCCGTCGCGCATCAGCTGCTCTGCTTGACGGCCTGCAGGGTGTTGGCGAGGAGCATGGCGATGGTCATGGGGCCGACGCCGCCCGGCACGGGCGTGATGGCCGAGGCCTTGGCGGCCACCTCGGCGTAGGCCACGTCGCCGACGAGCTTGTACCCCTTGGGGAGGGAGGCGTCGTCGACGCGGTTGATGCCCACGTCGATGACCACGGCGCCGTCCCGCACCATGTCGGCGGTGACGAACTCGGCCTTGCCGATGGCGGCGATGACGATGTCGGCGGAGCGCACGACGGCCGGCAGGTCCTTGGTGCGCGAGTGGCAGACGGTGACGGTGGCGTCGCCGCCCGGGCCCTGCTGGATGAGCAGGTTGGCCATGGGCTTGCCGACGATGGTGCTCCGGCCGATCACCACGGCGTGGGCGCCCTTGGTCTCGATGTTGTTGCGGAGCAGCATCTGGATGACGCCCCACGGGGTGCAGGGCTTGAGCGCCGTGGGATCCCCGATCACCAGCTTGCCGACATTCACCGGGTGGAAGCCGTCCACGTCCTTGGCCGGGTTGATGCGGAGGAGCACCCGCTCGGTGTTGATGTGCTTGGGGCGGGAGCTGGACCAGGATGCCGTGGATGGTGGGATCGTTGTTGAGCTGGTCCACGATGCCGAGCAGCTCCGCCTCGGAGATCTCGGCGGGCCGGGTGACCTTGACCGAGTGCATGCCCGCCTCGAGGCAGGCCTTCTCCTTGGAGCCGACGTATGCCTTCTCCTTGGAGCACCACGTATGCCCTTCGCCTTGAGGCGGGGACTCGGCGGCGACTTCTCCCCGACGAATGAGCACCACATCGAGGCCGGGCGTGATGCCCTTCGCCTTGAGGGCGGCGGACTCCACTTCCTGGCGGATGACCTTCCCCAGGGCGACCCCGTCAATGATGCGTGCGCTCATCGGGCAACGTCCACGGCTCGGGTTTCACGGATGACGACGACCCGGATCTGGCCCGGGTACTGGAGTTCGTTCTCGATCTTGCGGGCGATCTGGTCGGAGAGCGCCAGCGCCTGGCTGTCATCGATCTTCTCGGGCGTGACGATGACGCGCACCTCGCGGCCCGCCTGGATGACGCTCGTCTTCTCCACGCCCTGGAAGCCGGTGGCGATTTCCTCCAGCCGGGTGAGGCGCTTGACGTAGCTCTCGAAGGCCTCGCGCCGCGCGCCGGGGCGGGAGCCGCTGATGGCGTCGGCGGCCTGCACCAGCACCGACTCGGCGGTCTCGTGCGGGACGTCGTCGTGGTGGGCGTGGATGCAGTTGACCACGAGCGCGTGCTCGCCGTACTTCCGCGCCATCTCGACGCCGAGCTCGACGTGGGTGCCCTCGTTGTCGTGGGTGAGCACCTTGCCGATGTCGTGCAGCAGCGCGCCGCGCTTCGCCAGCTTCACGTCGAGGTGGAGCTCCGCGGCCATCATGCCGACGAGCCAGGCCACTTCCTTGCTGTGCTCGTAAATGTTCTGGCCGTAGGAGGTGCGGTAGCGCATCCGGCCGATGAGCTTGATGAGCTCGGGGTGGAGGCCGTGGACGCCGGTCTCGAAGGCGGCCTTCTCGCCGAGCTCCACCAGCTCGCCCTGGAGCTCCTTCTGCGCCTTGGCGACGAGCTCCTCGATGCGGCCCGGGTGGATGCGGCCGTCGCTGATGAGGGACTCGAGCGAGCGGCGGGCCACCTCGCGGCGGACCGGGTCGAAGCAGCTGATCGTCACGGAGTCGGGTGTGTCGTCGATGATGACGTCGACACCGGTGGCCTGCTCGAAGGCACGGATGTTCCGGCCCTCGCGGCCGATGATGCGGCCCTTCATCTCGTCGGAGGGGAGCACCACCGAGCTCACGGTGGTCTCGGCCGTGGTCTCGGCGGCAATGCGCTGGACGGCCTGCGCCACGATCTTCCGGGCGTCCTTCTCGGCGGCGCGCTTGGCCTGCTCGCGGATGTCGCGGGCCAGGGCCTGGGCGGCGCCGCGGGCCTCGTCCTCGGCCTTCTGCAGCACCTCGCGGCGGGCCTCGTCGGCGGTGAGGCCGGCGATGCGCTCCAGGCGGGTGCGCTGCTCGCCGACGAGCTTCTCGATCTCGCCCTCGCGGTCCCGGAGGCCGGCCTCGCGCTTGCCGAGGGCCTGTTCGCGGCCCTGGAAGCCGGCTTCCTGCTTGCGGACCTCCTCGAACTTCTTCTCGAAGGAGCGGTCGCGCTCCTCGGCGCGGCGCTCGAAGCGGTCCCACTCCTCGCGGCGGCGCTGGGCTTCCTTGTCGAGATCCTCGCGCAGCTTGAGGATCTCCATCTTCCCCTCGAGGACGATCTGGTTGCGCGCCTCGGTGCCCTTGGCACTGGCGTCGGCCACCATCGCCTCGGCCTCCTTGCGGGCGGCGGCGAGGGTCTGGGTGGCGCCCTTCCGTTGATTGCGGGAGTAGACGACGAAGCCGACGGACGCGACGACGAGGCCGGCGATCAGCCCCTCGGCGAGGGGGAGGTATGGCGGCATGCGATCTATCTCCAGGAGCGCGCGGGGCGCGGCTCCGTTCGGTCGGGGTGACGCCCGGGCCCGGCCAAGGCCCGGTCAGCCCACGGTGCTTTGTGGTCCCGTGGCCCGGCGGCCGCGCTTCGCCGGCGGCAGCAGCCGGGCGAGGTCATCGGCCATCGCGGCGAGACGGGCGGCGTGCTCCCGGTCGCCCCGGCGGGCCTGGAAGAGTTCGTCGGTGATTGCGAGCGCGGCCAGGATGGCCGCCTTGTGAGTTTCCACCTGCGGGAGCATGTCCCGGATCCGGCGCAGCGCCGCGTCCACGTAGGCCGCCACCTCCCGGGTGTACTCGGGGGGCAGCTCGGAGCGCACCGTGTAGTCCTCGCCCCCGATGGTGACGCGGACGGCGTGCTTGGACTGCGTCACGCGGCCCCCTCGTCCTGCTCGAGGAAGGCGATGCGGCCGGCCAGGTTCCGCAGGCGCTCGCGGGCGGCGGCAATCCGCTCGCGGAGCGCCTGGTTCTCCATTTCCAGCTCGAGGACCCGCTGGCGCGACGTCACCAGCTCGGGGCCTGCGAGGACACCGCCCTTGGAGCGCGCTTCCGCGAGCTCGGCCTCCGCCTTGAGCGACCGGCGGCGCCACGCAGCCAGCTCCTCGCCGACGTGCTGGAGGAGATCCCCCAGCTCGAGGAGCGCGGCCGCGTCAGGACGTTCGTAGTTTTGCGTCAAGGGACTGCTCCAGGGCCTTGAGGATGCGGCCCATCAGGTCGTCCACTTCTTCATCGCGCACGGTGCGGTCCGGGGCCCGGAAGGTGAGCCGGAACTGGACCGCCCGCCGCTCGGCGCCGAGTGCCTCCGAGCGGAACTCGCTTTCCACCCCCACCGACTCCAGCAGCTCCCCGCCGGCCGCCCGCATGGCCGCAATCACCGCCTCGGCCGTGGTGGCCGGGCCGAGGAGCAGGTTGACGTCACGCCAGGCGGACGGAGTGGACGGGAGCGGCTGGTAACGGACCGGCAACCGCACGGCCCCGGCCACCTCCACCTCGAGACCGAAAACCGGCGCCGCCCAAGCCGGGAGGGGCACCTCCAGGCGCCGCGCGTGACCCACCTGCCGGCCCTCCGGAGACACCGCTAACCAGCCTGCCGCATCAACTTGCACCTTCGCGGACGGATTTGCCAGAGCGACGGCCGCCCGGAAGAGGGACTCGAGGTCCCACATATCGAAATCGTCGCCCTTGCCGCCGGTGGTCCAATGGGCGGGGGCACGGGCGCCGGTCAGGACGGCGGCCAGGTGGGTGGCCTCCCCGGGGCGCCCGCCCTGGGCGGGGTTCCGGAAGACGGTGCCGACCTCGAAGAGCCGGACGTCGCGACCCTGGCGGGACCAGTTGACCTCCACCGCCCGCACCAGCCCCGCCAGCACCGACCGGCGCAGGTAGGCCTCCTCGGCAGAGAGCGGGTTCAGGAGCCTGACGGCATCCTCGCCTTCGGCGGGGCCGAGGGGGAGGCTGTTGGCCTCGTAGAGGCCCTGTCCCACCATGCCGGCGCGGACCCTGGTGATGGCCTGGTCGAGTGCCGACTCGGAGATCTGGCCCACGCGGAAGGGACGCAGGTCGATCGGGAAGGTGTCGTAGCCGTGCAGGCGCGCCAGTTCCTCGATGAGGTCGATCTCCTCGACGAGGTCGGGGCGCCAGCCGGGGACGTCCACGGCGAGGCGGCTGTCGTCCGGCTTGTTGAGCACGGTGCAGCCGAGGGCCACGAGGTACTTCTCGATCTGCGCCACGGAGAGCTCGGCGCCGAGCACCTGGGCCACCCGGGGCACGCGGAGGAAGATGCGGGGCGGGTTGGTGGGCTCCGGCCAGACGTCGACGGCGTCGGTGACCTTGCCGCCGGCGGTGGCCAGGATCAGCTCCACGCAGCGGCGCTGCGCCTCGGCGAGGCCCCAGAGGTCCACGCCGCGCTCGAAGCGGTAGCTGGCGTCGGTGGAGAGGCCGAGCGCGCGACGGGTGCGACGGATGCCCGGCGGGTGCGGCGGAGGCGGGCGGGCTCGAACCAGGCACACTCGAGGAGCAGGTCGGTGGTGGCCTCGCTCACCTCGGTGTTGGCGGCGCCCATGACGCCGCCGACGCCCACCGCCCCGCCCCAGTCGGCGATGACGGTCATGTCGGCGGTGAGGGTGCGCTCGACGCCGTCGAGGGTGGTGACCTTCTCCCCGGCGCGGGCGCGGCGCGCCACCACGGTGTGGCCGCGGACCTTGGCGAGGTCGTAGGCGTGCATGGGGTGATTGAGCTCGAGCATCACCCAGTTGGTGGCATCCACCACGTTGTTG
Source organism: Gemmatimonadales bacterium (assembly GCA_044221825.1). GTDB lineage: Bacteria > Gemmatimonadota > Gemmatimonadetes > Gemmatimonadales > GWC2-71-9 > JADJOM01. Next base: position 1,490 of record JBGAOL010000200.1, on the reverse strand, counting down.
ATGCTGCGGGAGCCCACGGCCTCGAGCCGTCGCGCCAGCCAGGCCGGCGAGGGCCCCACCTTCACGCCGCGGATCACCACACCCGTGAAGCGGGCGCAGCCGGCCGCGTCCTCCGTGCCCACGGTGACGCCATCCACCTGCGTGGTGACCTCGTGCACGCGACGGAGCGAGGCGAGCCCCTCGGCGACGGCACCGGGAATCTCGGGGAGGCGGTAGGGCACGCCGAGGCTCGTGGCCAGCTCGCGGGCAACGCCCTTGTGGCCGAGGAGGTCGGGGCGGTTGGGCGTGACGTCGAGGACGAAGCGATCGTCGCTCACCGGCAGGACGTCGAGGAGCGGGGTGCCGGGGGCGGCGTCGGTGTCGAGTTCGAGGATGCCGTCGTGGTCCTGGCCCAGGCCCAGCTCGCGGGCGGAGCAGAGCATGCCCTCGGAGTACTCGCCGCGGATCTTCCGGCGCTCGAGGGTGATGCCGCCCGGGATGGTCACACCGATCCGGGCAAACGGGTACTTCTTCCCCGCGGTGACGTTGGGCGCGCCGCAGACCACGTTGCGCGTGCCCTCGACGCCATCGTGCACCACGCAGAGCCGGAGGCGGTCGGCGTTGGGGTGCGGGCGGACGGACTCGACGTAGCCCACGACGATCTTGTCGAGGCCGGGATTGAGCGCCTCGACGGCGTCGACGCCGGCGCCGAGCATGACCAGGCGCTTCGCCGTGTCGGCGGCGTCGAGCTCGCGGCGGAGGAAGCCTTCGAGCCAGCGGCGGGAGACGTTCACTTGGCCCCCCCGCCGGCGAACTGTCCGAGGAACCGCATGTCGCCCTCGTAGAACAGGCGGATGTCGTGGATGCCGTGGCGGTTCATGGCGATGCGCTGCGGCCCCATGCCGAAGGCGAAGCCGGTGTAGCGCTCCGGGTCCACGCCGCAGTTGGCCAGCACGTGCGGATGCACCATGCCGGCGCCGAGGATCTCCATCCAGCCGCTGCCCTTGCAGGCGGGACAGCCGCTGCCGCCGCACACGCCGCAGCTCACGTCCATCTCGGCCGACGGCTCGGTGAACGGGAAGAACGACGGGCGGAAGCGCACGGCCGTCTTGCTGCCGAAGAAGGCGCGTGCGAAGTGCGCCAGGGTGGCCTTCAAGTCCACGAACGAGATCCCCTCGTCCACCGCGAGCCCCTCGATCTGCGCGAACACCGGCGCGTGCGAGGCGTCGAAGGTGTCCTTGCGGTACACCCAGCCCGGGATCACCACGCGGACCGGCGGCGGGTTGTGCAGCAGCACCCGCACCTGCACCGGCGAGGTGTGGGTGCGCATGAGGTAGCGGCCCTCGGGGCGGACTCGGCGGTCGGGAGCGCCGCGGCGCTCGTGGTCCCCGACGCCGCTGGTGCGGTTGGCGCGGCGGTCATCGCCGCTGCGGCGGTCGGGGAGGTCGAGGTAGAGGGTGTCGTGCATGTCCATCGCCGGGTGGTCGGCGGGGAAGTTCAACGCGCGGAAG
>JBGAOL010000199.1:0-7942 GCA_044221825.1 Gemmatimonadales bacterium | reverse complement strand
CGTGGGCGGGGAATCCGGGCGCGGGGTCGCTCCACGCCTTCCGCCGCGCGGTGGAGAAGGGCACGCCCCCGCTCGAGATCGAGGAGTACAGTCACTTCGGGATGGTGGCGCGCATGTCAGCGGAGCGGCGCGGCTGCCGTTCCTGGGTGATGCGGAACTGCGCCTGGGCATGACCTGCCGCTGGCCAACCTGCGCATCAAGACCGTCTCTGCCCCTACGCCAGGTGAGGTGCTGTACGGCCGGCCTTGAACCGGAAACTGACGATCATTGCCGCCCAGCGCGTGCCGACCAGAACGGCGCAGGTGTAGAGTCCTCGAATTTGAAGGCGGCCTTCGCGCGTCGAGCGGGTCATCGTGGTGGTGGAGGAGCTGGTGGACGAGAGCGTGATCCGCGCGGACCCGAACCGCACGCTGATCCCCGGCATGATCGTGGACGCCGTGGTGGTGGAGCCCTGGGGCTGCCACCCCTCGTACGCGCAGGGCCACTACGACCGCGACAACGACTTCTACGTGGCGTGGGAGGACATCTCCCGCGATCCCGCCAAGCTGGAGCAGTACCTCAAGGACTACGTCTACGGCGTGAAGGACCGCGCCGAGTACCTGGCGAAGCAGCCGGGGCTCACCAGCCGGCTCAAGGCCAAGGACCAGATCTGCGCGGGGGTGAACTATGGCTTCTGAGTACTCCCCGTCCGAGATGATGGCGGCCGTGGCCGCCCGCGAGCTCAAGAACGGCGAGGTGGTCTTCGTCGGGATCGGGCTGCCCAACCTGGCCTGCAACCTCGCGCGCGCTGCAGGCGCCCGAGCTGGTGCTCATCTACGAGAGCGGCGCGGTGGGCGCGGTGCCGGAGCGGCTCCCCGTTTCCATTGGGGACCCGTCGCTCGTGACCGGCTCGCTGATGGTCTGCTCCATGGCGGACGTCTTCCAGCTCTTCCTGCAGAACGGGAAGATCGAGGTGGGCTTCCTGGGCGGGGCGCAGGTGGACCGCTACGGCAACATCAACACCACGGTCATCGGCAACTACCAGAAGCCCAAGGTGCGGCTGCCGGGCTCGGGCGGTGCGGCCGAGATCGCGGTGCATGCGCAACGGGTACTGATCATCAGCCGGCTCAACCCGCGCGCCTTCCCGGCGGAGATCGACTTCCTCACGAGTCCCGGCCAGCGCTGCAAGGGCCAGTCCCGCCGGGCGCTCGGCATGCCGGGCGCGGGGCCGGTGAAGGTGATCACCGACAAGGGCATCCTCGAAAGTGATCCGGTCTCAGGTGAGATGGTCCTCACGGCCATCTACCCCGGCGTCACCGTCGAGGACGTGAAGGCCAACGTGGGCTGGGACCTCCAGGTCCGCGCGGAACTGGACCTGGTGACGGCGCCGAGCTTCGTGGAACTCGACCTGCTGCGGCACAAGCTCGATCCGCAGAAGCTCTACCTCGGGTAGGGCGGGCTCGGCGCGCGCTGGTTCACCGCAGAGACGCGGAGACGCAGAGGGCCGCAGAGGACCTGCGCTCGGAGTGGCGAGGACCTCTCAAGGCGAGTGCGGTGAATTGAGGGTGGCTTGGCAGCACGGGTGAGGGTCGGCGACGATCCCTTCCTCCACACCCGCAAGCAGAGCGGGGCCCGTCCCGAGACGAGCCCCGCTTTTCCGCGCAGTTCCTCTGCGGCCCTCCGCGTCTCTGCGGTGAAACACGCGCCAAGCCCGCCCTATTGCCGCCGCATCGGCTCCCCACGCGGCAGGCGGTCGGGCATGTCGGCCACGACGTAGGCCATGACGGCCAGCGTGGCGACGCAGCGGGCCACCTCGCTGGGGTCGAGCTTGTCCACCATGTCGCCCTCGGAGTGGTGGTACCAGAAGTAGCGCTCTCCCTCCACCGAGAGGCCGAGGCCGGGCACGCCGAGCTGCATGATGGGGCCGATGTCGGCGCCGCCGCCGCCGATGCTCATCTCGTCGGCGCTGATGGGCTCCAGCAGCGTGGCGATGTCGCGGAGCATGGCGATGGCCGGCGCCGAGGCCGTGGCCCCGAAGCCCTTCGGAGCAAAGACCCCACCGTCCGACTCGATGGCCAGGATGTGGTTGTCCACCTCCGCGCGGTGCGCGTCGCGATACCCGTTGCCGCCGCGTCCGCCGTTCTCCTCGTTGGTCCAGCCTACCACGCGGATGGTGCGCCGGGGCTTGAGGCCGAGGCGCTGGATGAGGCGGACGGCCTCCCACGACGCCACCACACCGCCCGCATCGTCCATGGCACCGGTACCCACGTCCCACGAGTCGATGTGGCCGCCGAGCACCACCACCTCCTCCGGGTGCTCGCTGCCGCGGATCTCGGCCAGGACGTTGCGGCCGTCGGCGTCGGGGAGCTGGCGGGCCTCCATCTTGAGGGTCACCACCACCTCCTGCCCGCGCGCCGCCATGCGCGCCAGCATGTCCGCGTCCTCGGTGCTGAGGGCGGCGGCGGGGATCTTCGACGGTGGTGTCGTACACCAGCGTGCCGGTGTGCGGGGAGCGGATGCTGGTGGCGGCCACGGCGCGGATGAGCACGGCGCGGGCGCCCACCTTGGCCGCGGCGCTCGCGCCACCGGTGCGATAGCGGACGGTGGCGCCGTAGTTGACCCACGGTTCGTTGAAGAGGACGATCTTCCCCTTGGCCTCCGCGGCGCGTGCCGTGAGCTCGTCGAAGCTCTTCACCACGAGCACCGGCGCCGTGATCCCGTTCTTGGGTGTCCCCACGCTCATGCCGAGCCCCAGCATGTGCAGCCGGGCCTTCCGGGGCGAGACCAGTTCGGCCGACTCCTGCCCGCGCACCCAGTGCGGGATCTTTACCGGCTCGGTCCACGCGCTGTCGAGGCCGTCCTTCTTCATCTCGGCCAGGATCCAGTCGATGGCCTGCTCCAGGGCGCGCGAGCCGCTCAGCCGGTGCCCATAGGTGTCGGTGAGGGTGGCGATGCGGTCCCAGGCGGCGCTGTCGGCCTGGGCGGTCTGGATGATCCGGGTGGCGGCATCCCGGTAGCGGTCGGCGATCGGGGTGGGCGTCTGGGCCGCGGCCCCGCTGGCGGCGAGCGCCGCGAGGGCGCAAACTAGGGCAGGAAGTTTGGGGGTCATTCCGTATTGTCTCCGCCGGCATGGGTTGGGGCAAGGGGCAGGCCGGGTGGGCTGGTGGTTCTTGTTCACCGCAGAGACGCCGAGGCGCGGAAGGATGCAGATCATCCCAACCCGTAGGCGGGGCCTATAGGCCCCGCCTACGGATGGCCAGCCCCGCGTACGAATTGGAAGAGTGGCTTGGCAGGATCGGTCGGGCTCGTCATCGTACCCGAAGTGCACCACACCTCAACAACCCATCTCACCCCCGAGCGACCCGTGCCCCTGCGCGCGCTGTTCCTCTGCGGCCCTCCGCGCCTCCGCGGCTCTGCGGTAACACACCTCGCCGTGGCCAGCCTCCTCGCCGGCACCCTGGCGCCCGCGCCGATGGTGGCGCAGCGGCGCGCGGTGCTCGACCAGGTGAAGGTCCCCCACAACTACTACTACCGCGAGATGTTCCTCCCGCAGGTCACCAGCGGCCCGAGCGCCGCGGCGTGGCTGCCGGACGGCAAGGGGCTCGTGGTGTCCATGCAGGGGAGCCTCTGGCGTGTGCCGGTCGAGGGCGGGCGAGGAGCTGACGTCGGGTCCGGGCTATGCCTACCAGCCCGACGTGGCCCCCGACGGGCGGCGCGTGGTGTTCAGCTACTACGTGGACGACCAGGTGGAACTCCGCACCCTCGACCTCGAGGCGCTCACCACCAGCCACCTTGCTCCGGAACGGGGCCGTGAATGTGGAGCCGCGCTGGTCGCCGGACGGGACGCGGATCGCGTTCACCTCCACCGTGGCCACGGGGCGCTTCCACGTCTTCACCGTGACGCCCGACGGGAAGTCCGTCGTGCAGCTGACCGAGGAGCACGACTCGGGGCTGCCGCGCTACTACTACAGCCGCTTCGATCACTACCTGCATCCCACCTGGTCGCCCGACGGGCGGGAGCTGCTGGTGGTGAGCAATCGCGGCAAGATCTCGGGAGCGGGCGGGCTCTTTCGGATGGAGGCGCGCGCTAGTGCCGAGCTGCACCCGCTGCTCGACGAAGAGACCACCTGGCGGATGCGCCCCGACTGGGCGCCGGACGGGAAGCGGATCGCCTACGCCAGTTACCTGGGCCGGCAGTGGCACCAGCTCTGGCTCACCACCGCCGCCGCCGGCGATCCGCTCCAGCTCACCTACGGCGACTTCGACGTCACCAACCCGCGCTGGTCTCCCGACGGCCGCCGCATCGCGTACATCAGCAACGAAACGGGCAACACGAGCCTCTGGGTGGTGACCATCCCGGGCGGCGCCCGCACCCGTGTGGACCTCTCCCGCCGGACGAACCGCGGGCCCAGGGTCCCGCTCACCGTCACCGTGCTCGATGCGGTCACCGGCCGCCCGGTGCCCGCGCGCCTCACCATCACCGGCGCCGACGGCCGGGGCCTTGCCCCCGACGACGCGTGGCGCCACGCCGATGACGCCTTCGACCGGCGTGTCCGGCCCTTCGAGGTCACCTACTTCCACACCACCGGGACCAGCCGCCTGCTGGTGCCACCGGGCAAGGTGACGGTGACGGCCAGCCGCGGACTCCAGTACGAGGTCCTCACGCGCGAGCTCCAGGCCACCGGCGCCCCGCTCACCCTGACCGTCCGTCCCGCCCGCCTCCTCCCGCTCCCGGGCTGGACCGCCGGCGACCTGCACGTCCACATGAACTACGGCGGCCACTACCGCGCCACCCCGGCCACCCTTGCCCTGCAGGCGCGAGCCGAGGGGCTGAGCGTGGTGGAGAACCTGATCGTCAACAAGGAAGACCGGATGCCGGACGTGGCGTACTTCACCGGCGCCCCGGACCCGGTTTCCACCTCCGACCTGCTCCTGCTCCACGACCAGGAGTTCCACACCTCCTACTGGGGCCACACCGGCGCCCTCGGCCTGACGCGGAACCTGCTCCTCCCCGGCTACACCGCCTACGCCGGCACACCGGTGGCGAGCCTCTACCCGGACAACGCCACCGTCGCCGCCCAGGTGCACGCGCAGGGCGGGCTCTTCGGCTACGTGCACCCCTTCGACGAGCTGCCGAACCCGGCCGATACCACCGTCCCGCTCACCAACGCCCTCCCCGTCGATGCGGCCCTCGGCCTCGTGGACTATTATGAGGCGGTCGGCTTCGACGATCACCTGGCCACCAACGCCGTCTGGTACCGGCTGCTGAACTGCGGTTTCCGGATCCCCGCCGGCGCCGGCACCGACGCAATGACCAACTTCGCCTCGCTGCGCGGGCCGGTGGGGATGAACCGGGTGTATGTGCAGTCAGGCATCCCCCTCGACCGCGCCCGCTGGTATGCGGCGCTCAAGGCGGGGAAGACGTTCGCGACCAACGGGCCGCTGCTCCAGTTCAGCATCAACGGGCAGGGCATCGGGAGCGTGGTGTCGCTCTACGCCGAGGATGGGCGGGTGACGGCACGGGTGACCATGCGGTCCATGGTGCCGGTGGACCACGTGGAGCTGGTCCGGAACGGCGAGGTGATCGCCGAGCTGGTCCACGGCGCCCCCCGGACCAGCCTCGACACCACGATCACCCTCACTCTCCCGGCCTCGAGCTGGCTCCTGGTCCGCGCCCGCGCCGACGAGGCGCGCGAGCCGATCCTGGACACCTACCCCTTCGGCACCACGAGTCCCATCTACGTGGAGCTGGCAAAGCGCCCCTTCGTGCCGAGGCGGGAGGACGTGGAGTTCTTCCTGGCATGGCTCGCCCGGCTCGACCGCGCTGCCTCGGCGCATCCGGGCTGGAACACGCCAGCCGAGAAGCGCGAGGTGCTCGGGCGGATTGCGCAGGCTCGTGCCGTGCTCGAACGGCTCAGGTAGGGTGGGCTGGTCGAGGGGTTCACCGCAGAGGCGCGGAGACGCAGAGGGCCGCAGAGGACCTGCGCCCAACGTCGGCGCGGCCTATTGGCCGCGCCTACTGATGGGGAGGGTGGCTTGGCAGGACGGGTGGGGAACGGTACCGGACCCGAACTGACACCCACCAAGACACGGAAGGCTCACCTTGCGATGAGCCCACCACCCCCGCGCAGTTCCTCTGCGGCCCTCCGCGCCTCCGCGCCTCCGCGGTGAACACCGCGCAGGACTCTCTTGAAAGGACCAACGCCGTGAAGACCACACTCCTCGCCACCCTGCTCCTCGGCGCCGCCACGGCCCTCGCCGCCCAGGAGGTGACCGCCATCCGCGCCGGCCGCCTCGTGGACGTGGAGCAGGGCAAGGTGCTCCAGAACCAGGTGGTCCTGGTCCAGGGCGAGAAGATCGTGGCCGTTCAGCCAGCCGGCGCCCCCCTCCCGCGCGGCGCGAAGGTCATCGATCTCTCCGCCTACACGGTGCTGCCCGGCCTCATTGACCTGCACACCCACCTGGTGGGCGACATCGCCTCGGCGAGCCCCACGGCGCCGCTGACGCAGAGCGGCGCGCAGGACGCGCTGGCCGGGGTGCGGAACGCGCGGGCTACCCTGATGGCCGGCTTCACCACGGTGCGCGATATCGGCACCTACCGCGCCTTCGTGGACGTGGCGCTCCGCAATGCGATCAATGACGGCACCGTCCCCGGCCCCCGGATGCAGGTGGCCGGCGCCTACGTGACCGTCTCGAGCGGCGGCGGCGAGGTGACCGGGGTGGCCGCGGACGTGACCGTCCCCGCCGACATGCGCCGCGGCGTCGCCAACTCGGCGGACGAGGTGCGGCAGCGGGTGCGGGAGCTGCTCAACGGCGGGGCCGACTTCATCAAGATCATCGCCACGGGCGCCGTCTTCACCCTGGGCACCAAGCCGGGCGCGCCCGAGTACACCGAGGCCGAGATCCGGGCCGCGGTGGAGGAGGCGGCCAACTACGGCACCTTCGTGGCCGCGCATGCGCACGGCGCCGAGGGGATCAAGCGGGCGGTGCGGGCCGGTGTCCGAACCATCGAGCACGGCTCCCTGGCCGACGAGGAGGCCCTGCAGCTCATGAAGCAGCGCGGCACCTGGCTCGTGGCCGACATCTACAACGGCGACTACACCGACTCCGTCGGCACCCGCGAGGGCTGGCCGGCCGAGATCCTGCGAAAGAACCTCGAGACCACGGAGACCCAGCGCACCGCCTTCCGCCGCGCGGTGGCGCTCGGCGTCAACATCGCCTACGGGACGGACAGCGGGATCTACCCGCACGGGATGAACGCCTGGCAGCTGCCCTACATGGTGCGCTTCGGGATGACGCCCATGCAGGCGCTCCAGTCCGCCACCATCAACGCGGCCCGGGTGATGGGGTGGGAGGACCGGGTGGGGTCGCTGGCGGCGGGGCGGTTCGCTGACCTGATTGCCGTGCGGGGGGACGTGCTGGCCGACGTGGGGAGCCTGCGGAACGTTCCGTTCGTGATGAAGGACGGTCTCGTCGTGAAGGCCGCCCCCTAGCCCCAGCCTGCCCGTCCTCCCGGCTCTGCCGCACGCGCGGCCTATAGGCCGCGCGTACCTAGGCGGAGAGGAGCTTCGTGAAGATGATTTGGTCGTCGCCGGGGGCGTAGAAGTTGGGGACTCGGGCTACGGCGTCGTAGCCGCGCGCCGCATAGAACGCCCGGGTTGGGCCGTAGTCCGCCCGGCCCGAGGTGTCCACCGAGATGAGCCGCGCCACCCCCATCAGCCGCCGCTCCATCTCGTCCACCAGCGCCGTGCCGATCCCCTTCCCGTGCGCCGCCGGGTCCACGGCCAGCCAGTAGAGATCCCACGTGCCCTCGGTGCAGGGCGTCCGCCCCCAGCACACCCACCCCACCAGCACCCCGTCCACCTCCGCGCCGAGCGCGTAGTACGGCCGCTCGGCACCCTCCTCACCGGGCTTGGGCGCCCAGTGGGTGGCGTCATGGACCACCTCCTCGGCGATCAGGAGC
>JBGAOL010000198.1:0-8527 GCA_044221825.1 Gemmatimonadales bacterium | reverse complement strand
CCCGCCGTCACCGCGGCCGGCGTGAGCGTGAGGACACTCGCCCCGCTGTCCGCACCCGCCTCGGTCGCGGGACCGGCCGCAGGCTGGGCCTCGGCATCGGCGGCGGGTTTCTCGCCGCAGGCCACGAGGGACAGGGCCAGCACGGCCACGACGATCGCGCCGCGGGTGGCGCGGTGGATCGGGTCAGTCATGGGCAGTCTCCGGATCGGCCGCGCCCAAGAGGTCGGGGGCGCCGGCAAGGGTGGTCAGCAGGTCGGCCCACGCCGCGGCCGCGTCCATCGCGGCACGGCCGCGGCTCGTCTCCGCCTGGGCCAGGGCACGCTCGAAGTCGAGCAGCTCGATGAGCGGCAGCTCCCCCGCGCGGAAGCTCGCGAGTGCCGCCTCCCGTTCCTCGCGCGCCCCGGTGAGGAGCGCCGCGTCGTACACCTCGGCCTGGGTGCGCGCCGCGTCGTAGCGGTCCCGCACCAGCAGCAGCGCGGTGCGGAGCCGCACCACCTCCGCCGCCCGCCGCGCCTCCGCCACGCGGATCGCCAGGCCGGACGCCGCCGCCTGCGCGCGCGTGGAACCGCGCACCGCGAACGGCAGCGACACCGACGCGGTGAGCGCCGGCCCCACCTGGAAGCCGCCCGCCTCGTCCCCGAAACGCTGCAGCCCCGCGCCGCCCATCACTTGCGGGCGGCGGGTGGCGGCGGTGTACGCCGAGTCGGCGCGGGCAGCGCGTACCTCGAGGTCGAGGAGCAGGAGCGGACCCGCCGAGGCCATGAGGCTGTCCACGGATGGAGCCGGCGGGAGGTCAGGGGCATCGGTCCCGGCGCCGGCGAAGAGTTCGTCGAGCGTGGCACGGGCCGGGCCTGCCGCCGGGCTCAGCGCCTCCAGCCGGCGGCGGCCCACCTGCGCCGACCGGAGCGCCGCGGCGCGGTCGGTCTGCACGCGGAGCCGCTCGGTGTGGATGCGGAGCACGTCCACGTAGTAGCGCGCCTCGCCTGCCGTGAACCGGGGCTCGAGCGCTGCCTCCGCGTCGAGGAGGAGTGTCCTCCGCTGCGAGCCGCGCGGCGATGGCTCAGCCGCGCCAGCGGTGGAGGTCGCGCTCCACGGAGGCGCGGAGGCCGCGTTCGAGGAGCGCGAGACGGGCGGCCGCCAGCTCCACGCGCACCCTGGCCGACGCGGTCCGCGCTGCGCACGCGGCCCGTGAAGGGGCGCTGCAGGGTCCACGGAGAGCATGCCGCGCGTTGGCGAGAACGGCGACGTCACGGGCACTTCCTCGATGGCGGCGGAGAGGGTGGGCGCGGGCCTGGGCCGGCGGCGCGGCGCGCGCCCTCCGCCGCCGCCACGGCGCGCGGCGGCCAGGAGCGGCGATCATAGGCACGGCGGTCAGGAAGGCGCTGGTGAAGCGAGTCACCTGGCACTTCCGCTGCGCGCGGAGCGGCGCCAGCGCCACGAAAGGCGGCAGCGCGGAGGCTACGTATTCCGGCGGTGGGAAGAACGCATGTGAGACATCCCGGTGAACGGATGGATTGCCGCTCCCCCGGATGGGCGGAGCGACGGGATCAGGACTTCGCACCGGCGCCGCAGGCGGATTTCAGCGCGTGGCGTGTCTCAGGCGATGGAGTGGGCGGAGCGGGCGAGTGGCGCGGCGGGAACCTGCGGCGCACCGAGCGTGGCGGCCTGACGGGCGGCGGCCGGGCGGCGCCGAGGGTGGCAGGCAGGTCCAGCACGGCCACGTGGGCGTGGACGCAATGACAGACGTGGGGCGCCGCGGGATCGTGTGTAAGCGGGGCCGGCGCCTGCTCCGGCTGCACCACCGCGGTGGTGGCCGCGGGACGGTCACCGTCTCTTGTGGTGGCCGAGCGCTCGCTTCAGCGAGCGACACCCTAAAGGACTCGAGACGCCCGGGTTACCGCGAGTCCTTCAGGACTTGTGGTGGTCGAGCGCTCGCTTCAGCGAGCGACAGCCTGAAGGACTCGAGATGCCCGGGCTACCGCGAGTCCTTCAGGACCTGTGGTGGCCGAGCGCTCGCTTCAGCGAGCGACAGCCGATGTGGCAGGTGCACCAGCTCGTCCCTCGCCATGATGCCTCCCGCCAGCATCGCCGCCAGGCCGAGGATGTCCCCGCCCCACGAGCCGAGCGAGAAGCAGAGCATCGGAAGCACAATCCCGCCGCCCACCACCACCAGGCCGAGCTCCACCAGCCGCGCCGGGCTGCGCACCGCCCGCAGGAGCGGCGCGATGTCGAACACCACCAGCATCAGTGCGCCGAGGTGAAGCAGCCCGAGCGCCACAGCGGCGGCGCGGAGGCCCACCACCGCGTCCTGCTGCCGCAGCAGCCCCGCCAGCACCAGCGTGAGCGCCGCCCCGAAGTGGAAGGCCGAGTTCACCAGGAACGCGCCGAGCCAGCGCGCCTCCCGCCAGCCGGGCTGCGCCGTGGTGCTGAACAGCACGCCCTTGTAGAGCGCCACCGCCAGCGCCGGCACCATGCCCGCGAACACCAGCATTCGTCGCGCGGTGTCGAACGATGCCGCCCCCGGCAGCAGCCCCGCCGTGGCCAGGAGCCCAACCGCCAGCGAGTACCCCACCAGCGCCCACGTCCCGAGCGACATCGGCGAGCTTGGCTTCCACACCCGGAGCATGTGATGGAAGCGCAGCGGGTCGCCAAGGTCGAGGATCAAGCAGACCAGATCCGCCACCAGGAAGGCCAATGCGGCACGATACGCCCACGGCGCCACCCCCGCGAACGCCGCCGGCGCCAGCAGCTCGCCCACCGCGGCCACGAGATAGAGGCCGGTGGAGAGGTTGTTGAAGAGCACGTCGAGCACCACCAGCCCGTGCCAGTTGGGCACCTTGGTGGCCGGCCGCTCCGCGTAGCTCAGCGGCGATGGCCTCGGCGGCGGCTCGGCGCGCACTTAGCGCCCCCGCAGCAGGGCCGTGGCGAGCACCGCCAGCGGCGGCAGCACGCTCAGCACCGCGCGGAGGTAGTCCCCACGCATGGTGAGCCACGGGTTCCGCGGCGCCTCCGGCAGCCCGTACACCGACGCGTCGTCCAGCAGCAGGTAGAAGGCGTTGAGCCGCGAGTAGCCCTCGGTGGGCTCGTGCCCGTAGAGCCACGCGTCCGCCACGCCGCGGCGGTGCAGCTCCTCCACCCGCGTCCGCGCCCGCACGCGCAACTCCTCCACCGGCCCGAACTGGATGGACGCCGTGGGACACGCCTTGGCGCAGGCCGGCACCAGGCCGTCCTTCTGGCGGTCGTAGCAGAGGGTGCACTTGTGAGCGTGATTGTCGAGCGTGCTCCGGGTGATCACGCCGAAGGGACACGCGGCAATGCAGTAGGCGCAGCCGTTGCAGATGTCGGGCTGGATGTAGACGTTGTTGAACTCGTTGTGGATGATGGCACCGGTGGGGCACGCGTGCTGGCAGGGCGCCTCCACGCAGTGCTTGCAGACGTCGCTCATCATGAGCCAGCGATTTGGCGCCGCGCCGCCGCCCCCCGTCTCCCACACCGAGAACTGTTCCACGAACTTGACGTGCCGCCACGACTCGGCCGACAGCGCGCCGGTGTTGTCGTAGCTGTTCCCGGAGAAGGTGAAGCCGTCCGCCGGCAGCTGGTTCCACTGCTTGCACGCCACCTCGCACGCCTTGCAGCCGATGCATACCGTGGTGTCGGTGTAGAACCCCATCTCCTCCGCCGCCTCCGGCACCGCCCCCCGCCGGAACGGCCCGATGAGGCGCTCGAGCCCCACCGCCGTGAGGCTCTCGCCCCCCGGCAGCGGCGCCACCTCCGTCAGCTCAAGCTCCCGGCTCATGGCCAAACCGCCCCTCGGGCTGCGCCGCACCCGGCGTGTCGGGCGCCGGGCCATGGTGGAGCGTGAGCGCCGCGCGGACCGTGGGCTCGGCGCGATTCCCCTCGCGCCGGCCCGCTTCCACCTGGCAGGCAAAGGCCTTGGCCTCGTGCATGCTGACGTTGGGGTCGGCCAGGAGCGCGGTGAGGTCGTTGGCGTTGTCGCCCACCACCTCGCCGGCGTAGGCCCAGTGGAACGGCAGGCCGATCTGGTGCACCACCTGCCCCGCCACCCGGAACGGCCGCATCCGCCGCGTCACCAGCGCCCGCGCCTCGATCCTGGCCCGCGGCGTTCGCACGGTGAGCCACCCGCCAGGTACAATGCCTCGCTCGGCTGCCAGCTCGGGGCTGAGCTCCACGAACATCTCCGGCATCAGCTCGTTGAGCCAGCTGTTGAACCGGCTCATCGGCCCGCTCAGGTAGTGCTCGGTGAGCCGGTAGGTGGTGGCCACCACCGGGAACTCCGCCGACATCGGCTCGGCCAGGCGATTGAGGGGATTCTCGAGGTAGCGGAGCACCGGACTCGAGTGCTGCCCCGGGTGCAGCCGGTTCCCCACCGGCGACTCCACCGGCTCGTAGTGCACCGGCAGCGGCCCGTCCTTCACTCCGCCCGGCGCGAAGAGCCACGCCACCCCGTCCGGCTTCATGATGAACGGCTGGCTCCCCGCAATCGCGGCGAGCCCCTCGGCGCCGGGCGGCGGCTGGTAGCCGGGCGGCGTGCCGGCGTCGAAGTCCGGCTCGTCCGCGCCGGTCCAGCGGCCGAGTGAGGCATCCCACCAGACGAGCTTCTTCCGCTCCGACCAGGGCCTCCCCGCGGGATCGGCGGAAGCGCGGTTGTAGAGGACGCGGCGGTTGTGCGGCCACGCCCAGCCCCACTCGGCCTCGATGCCGTCGTGGCTCCGGCGCCGCTCGCGGGCGCGGTTGCGGCCCGGCGCCGGGTAGACGCCGGAGTAGATCCAGCAGCCGCAGGCGGTGGAGCCGTCTTCCTCGAGCTCGCCGAAGCCGCCGACATGGCGGGGGCGGCCGGTGACGGGATCGCGCTCGTTGACGCGGTAGCCGTTGATCTCCAGTAACACCTTCTCCAGGTCGGGCTCGCCGGCGATGCGGCTCGGGGTGCCGTCGGGCAGGCGCGGCGGTTCGTCGAAGTCGTAGTCCCAGGTGAGGTGCAGCAGCGCCTGGTCCCGCGGGTCAGTGGAGCCGGCGTAGAGCTGCTTGAGGCGCCTGCCGAGCTGGTAGACGTACCAGGCGTCGGAGCGGCTGTCGCCGAGGGGGTCGAGCGCCTTGTCGTGCCACTGGAGCAGGCGCTGGGTGTTGGTGAGGCTCCCCTCCTTCTCCGGCGCGGCGGCGGCGGGAAGGAGGAAGACCTCGGTGCGGATGTCGGCGGGCGGGGGCGCGCCGGGGTCGTCCTTCCAGAAGTTGGCGCTCTCGATCTCGAACCAGTCCACCACCACCAGCCAGTCGAGGTTCCGGAGCCCGGCGCGGTGGAGGCCGGCGTTGGGGGAGCCGCCGGCCGGGTTCTGGCCGAAGAGGAAGTAGCCCTTCACCTCGCCCTTGGACATGGCCTCGAAGTAGGGGAGCTGCGAGTAGTCGCCGTCGATGCGGGGGAGCCAGCCGAAGGCGAAGTCGTTCTCGGGCGTGGCGGCGTCGCCGTACCAGGCCTTGAGCAGGCTCACGATGAACTTGCGGTAGTTGGCCCAGTAGCCGGTGGAGAGGCCCTCGAAGCGGACGTAGGAGTCGAGCGTGTCGTGCGACTCGTCGGCGCAGGGCTGCGGCAGGTAGCCAGGGAGCGAGTCGTAGAGGGTGGCGAGGTCGGTGGAACCCTGGATGGTGGAGTGGCCTCGCATCGCCATGATCCCCCCGCCCGGCCGGCCGATGTTGCCGAGCAGGAGCTGCAGGATGGCGGCGGTGCGGATGACCTGGACGCCGGTGGTGTGCTGGGTCCAGCCCAGCGCGTACACCACCATGCTGGTGCGCTCGCGGCCGCTGTTGCTGCAGAGCAGCTCCGCCACCCGCACCAGCTCCTCCGCCGTGCAGCCGCAGGTGTCCGCCACGAACTCCGGCGTGTACCGCGCGAAGTGGCGCCGGAGGATCTGGAACACGCAGCGCGGGTGCTCGAGCGTGGGATCGGTGGCGGGGCCGCCGGCCAGGTCGTCCGTCGACTCCACGCGGTTCCGGCTGAACACCTGCGGGCCGGCGTCGAGGCTGTGGCCCAGCATGCCGAGCTCCTCGCGGAACATCCGGTACTCGGGGCCCGCCCCCGCCCACTCCGGGATCACGCCCTCGGCGGCTTCATAGCCCCACTGGCCGGCGCGCGGGTCGTAGCGGCCGGTGCGGCGGTCGCCCTGGTAGCCGGAGAAGAGGCCGTCCAGGTCCTCGCTGTCCTCGTAGCCCTCGGCGATGATCGTGGCGGCGTTGGTGTAGTGGACCACGTAGTCGCGGAACCAGCGGTCGTGCTCCAGCACGTGGCGCACCAGCCCGCCCAGGAAGGCGATGTCGCTCCCGGAGCGGATGCCCACGTGCACGTCGCACATGGCCGATGTCCGCGTGAAGCGCGGGTCCACGTGCACCAGCGTCCCGCCCCGCTCCTTGGCGCGCATGGCCCAGCGGAACCCGACCGGATGCGCCTCGGCCATGTTCGAGCCCATGAACAGGATGCAGTCGCTGTTGCCCAGATCCTGCTGGTAGTTGGTGGCCGCGCCGCGGCCGAGGGAGGTGCCCAGACCGGGCACCGAGGCGCTATGTCATATGCGCGCCTGGTTCTCGATGCTGACGATGCCGAGGCCGCCGCCGAGGAGCTTCTTGATGAGGTAGTTCTCCTCGTTGTCGATGGTGGCGCCACCGAGGGAGCCGATGGTGCGGACGGCGTGGTCCTCGCGACCAGCGGGCTGGGCCGCGAACTCCGCATCCCGCGTGGCCTGCACCCGCTCGGCGATGCGGTCGAGGGCCCAGTCGAGCGTCCGCGTTTCCCAACGATCTGAGTAGGGAGCGCGGTAGCGCACCGTCGTCAGGCGATGCGGGTTCACCGCCAGCTGGAAGGCGTTGGCGCCCTTGGGGCAGAGCGTCCCCTCGCTGATGGGATGGTCGGGATGCCCCTCGATGTCGAGGAGCTGGCCGCCCTTGGTGTAGATGAGCTGGCCGCAGCCCACCGCGCAGTAGGGACAGACGCCCTCGGTGACGGTGGCGCCGCGGAGGCGCGAGTGCTTGGCGGCGGTCTGGCGGCTGTACGGTTCCTGGCCCATGGGGACGGCCTCGGCGAGGGGAGTGGTACTCCAGACGAGAGAGGCGGCCCGCGGGCCGGGACCCGCACCCGGCGCCACGAGCCGCCTCCTCGATGTGGACGATGCCCGGGCCCGCATGCTCACTCCCGCTCGGCGACCTCCTTGAGGCGCGCCAGCGCCTTGGGCCAGAGCTCCCGCATCTGCTCGTCGAAGGCGGGCAGCGAGTCCATCTCCACCACCACCTCGGTGCCGCCCGGCACCTCACGGAAGCGGTAGTTCTCGTAGATCGGCGCCCAGGAGCGCACCGCGGCGCTGGTGGTGTCCTCCTGGCCGCCCTGCATCATGCCGAGGTGGCGGATGGACACGAACTCGCGCGGCCGGTGCTCCGCGATCTCCGCCACCATCCCCTCGCCGCCCGGCGCGGTGAAGCGGATCTTGGCCCCCGGCTCCCACGAGCCCTCGTACGCCGAGCCCTCGGCGAAGACACTGGTCCACTCGCGATAGGTCTCGTCCTCCAGCATGGTACGCCACACCCGGTCCACGGGGGCGTTGATCGTCGTGGTGAAGGTCATGCGGTTGGGCTCGGCCATCGGGCCTCCTCGTCAGTCGTTGGCTTTGGGGCCGCGCACCTCGGCCACCACCTGCCGGATGGCGCCGAGGTGGTAGGCCAGGTGGGCAATGCTGCCGATCACGCCGTCCAGCTCCATGCCGCTCACCGCCCGCTCCGACTGCAGCGCGCGGTGCCAGCGTTCCACTTCCCCCTGCAGCTCCCGCTTGATCCCGGCCCACTCGGTCTCGTCCACCTCACCCACCTCCCACGCCTTGCCCCAGTTGGCGCCCTCGAACGGATTGGCCTCGCCACCGGCCCAGCGGTTGAGCAGCGAGAGCCCGAAGGCGAGGTGCGCGGCGTGCGCCGCCACCGTCGCCCCGCCCTGCGACGAACGTGAGGCGTCCTGGGCGTTGAGCCGGTCCAGCGACTTGAGGAGCCCGGGATCCCCGCGGTTCAGGATGTAGGCGCCGGTCTCCGGCGCGCCGAAGACCAACTCGCTGAAGAGGCTCGGGAGGCTGCGGTGGAGATCGGTGGTGTGCATGAGAATCGTCCATGCAGGGGAAGTGAGCACGGAGGGCCGCGGCGGCGAGACGTGGTCCCCAAGGTAGGGAAGTTTCCCGGCGGGCAGGTCGCACACGGAGGGTGGGGTCGGAGAACGAGCGATCGAGCACGCGAGCGATCGCCCGCGCTTTAAAACGCGCTCGTGCGGGGACCACGTTCTTCGAGTCGTCGCGCTCTTGCGCGTGCCACGTTCCTCGAGTCGTCGCTCGCTAAAGCGAGCGCTCGGCAACGACAAGTCCTGAAGGACTCGCGAGCGCCCGGGCACCTGGAGTCCTTCAGGACTTGTGGCTGCCGAGCGCTCACTTCAGTGAGCGATCGAGCTCCAGCGCTCCATCCTCAGCCAGCGCTCGACCTTCGCACGCTCAGT
>JBGAOL010000197.1:0-8635 GCA_044221825.1 Gemmatimonadales bacterium | reverse complement strand
GTGGGGTTGAGGAGGGCCGGCCATGGCCGGCCCCTACCGTGCGGGGAGCTTGCGTCGGGGCTCTCGCCTGCGTCCATTTCCCAAGCCAGTCCCCACTCCCACCCGAGGCCCTGCGTGACGCCGATAGCCATCGCGCCGCTCACCCGCCCCGTCGCCGACACCGACATCCGTGCCCTCGCCGAGCTGCTCTGTGACGCCGTCCAGTCCGGCGCCGCCGTGAGCTTCCTGGCCACGCTCACCGTGGCCGAGGCGGAGGCGTGGTGGCGGAAGGCCATCGAGACGGCGGATCCCAGGGCGGTGTTCCTGGTGGCGCGGGAGGCGGGGCGGATCGTGGGAACGGTGCAGGTGCATCCCGCCTGGGCACCCAACCAGCCGCACCGCATGGACCTGGCGAAGCTGCTGGTGCATCGGGCTGCGCGGCAGGGCGGGATCGGGAGCCGGCTGATGCTGGCGGCGGAGGAGGCGGCGCGGGCCGCCGGCTTCACGCTTCTTACATTGGACTGCAAGCGCGGCGGCGCAGCGGAGCGCCTGTACCGGAAGATGGGCTGGACCTTTGTGGGCATCATCCCGAACTTTGCGGTGGATCCCGACGGCCACACCCCGCACGACGATGCCCTCTACTACAAGCCCTTATGAGCGACGACCCCTGGCACCTGGCGCGCTTCCTCGAGGCCCAGGCCCACAACTACCCCGACGCCCTGGCCGAGCTGCGCCTGGGACAGAAGCGCACGCACTGGATCTGGTACGTCTTCCCGCAGGTGCGCGGCCTAGGCCTGAGCCCGGCGTCGCAGAAGTACGGGCTCAGCGGGCGCGAGGAGGCGCGCGCCTACCTGGCGCACCCGGTGCTCGGCGCCCGGCTGCGGGAGTGCGTCGATGCGCTGCTCAGCGTGCGGGAGAGGACGGCCTTCGAGATCTTCGGCGGGCTCGACAGCATGAAGGTGCGGTCGTCCATGACGCTGTTCGCGGAGGTGTCGCCGCCGGGGTCACGGTTCCACGCGGTGATCGCGCGATACTTTGCCGACGCCCCCGACCCGATCACGCTGGACCTGCTCGCGGCCGGTGGCACGTCGGCATGATCTTCGACCTGGTGCTCGTGGCCCTGCTGGCGGGCGCGTTCCTGTTCTGGCGGGAGAAGCAGCGGCATCCTGGCCGCTACTCGGAGACCCGCATGCTCAAGCCGGCGCTCCTGCTCGGCGGGATCGGCTTTGCCGCGGGATTCTTTGGGCCGATGCTCCTCGCCCCCGGCGCCAACCAGGGCCCCATGCTCGGCATCTTCATCACGGGGCCCGTCGGCTTCATTGCGGGGCTGGCGTGGGGCGCCGTGGGGGAGTGGCGGCGCGGGCGCGCGGCCGGGGACTAGCGCGGGCTCACCGCCACGCGGTTCCGGCCTCCCCGCTTTGCCTCGTACAGCGCCTGGTCGGCGCGCTCCGCCAGGTCGGCCAGCTGGGTGGTGCCTGCGGGACAGACCGCCACGCCCACGCTGGCTCCCACCTGCACGATCCTGTCCCCGCCGAGGTCGATGGGGCGCCCGCAGGCCTCCACCACCTTGGCCGCCAGCACCTCGGCCCCGGCCGGGTCGGCGAGCCCCGTCTGCACGATGGCAAACTCGTCGCCACCCAGGCGAGCGACCAGGTCGTCCTTGCGAACCAGTGCCGTGAGCCGCCGGGCGATCTGGCGAAGCACCTCGTCACCCGCGGCGTGGCCATGGGTGTCGTTGACGGGCTTGAAGGCGTCGAGGTCGATATAGAGGAAGGCCCAGCCGTCCCGGGGCCCTCGGCGACCCATGCGGCCCGCATCGAGGAGCGCCTTGAGGCGACGGCGGTTGGGCAGCGCGGTGAGCGCGTCGGTCTCGGCGGCGTGCTGCAGGTCCTCGAGCCGGTTCCGCTCGGTGAGGTCCTGCAGGATGCCGATCATCACGCTTCCCTCGCCCACTTCCCGCGCGCGCACCTCACCCTTGAGCTCGGCCTGGAAGGTCTCGCCGCTCTTCCGGATGCCGCGGAGCCGGAGCGCAAAGCGCGCGACCGGCCCCTGGCCGGTGAGGGCGCCGCGCACCCGGGCGCGGTCCCGCGGGCTGACGAGCGCCAGGAAGGCGTCGAGCGTCAGCGGCGCCTCGGCGCGGCTCCGGAGCTGGAAGAGGGGGCCCAGCATGTCGTCGCCGCGGAAGGCGTCCTCGGCCGGGTCGTACTCCCAGCCCGCGACGGTGGCGATGCGCTTCACGTGGTCGAAGCGGCGCTCGAGGTCGCGGAGCCGCTCCAGCTCGCGGCGCCCCTTGAGCAACGACCAGAGTCGCCGGCCCACCAGGTCCACGGTCTGGATGTCCTCGTCGTGGTACGGCTCCGGCTTGTTGCCGACGCCGATCAGCAGGCGGATGTGGCCCTCGACCTCGATGGGCACGCCGAGGTGGCGGTGCAGCGGGTTGTGGCCCTCGGGCAGGCCGCGCTGGTTCGGGGACTGCGCGAAGTCGTTGTGGAGCACCGGACAGCGGGTCCGGACCGTGTCGGCCCAGTTGCCGGCGGCGCGGACGGGATAGTGGCGGTCGTAGGTGGTGGTGCAGTGGGCCAGCGTGTCGTGCGACCAGGTGCCGAGCTCGATCGTCTCCTCGTCCTCGTTGAGGAAGTGGATGTAGGCGATCTCGCTGCCCGTCGCGCGCTGCGCGATATCCACGCCCACCTGGATGATCTGCCGCTCGGTGGACTCCGGCCCCACGCCGGCGAGGGCCGCGAGCGCCTCGAGCTGGCGGAGGGAGTAGTCGTGTGAGGCGGGGTAATTCCCGAGCATGGGCATCCCTTTCCCGGCCCTGCGGGCATTCTTCCTTAGTCCGAGCATCGGCGCTGGCGCGGGGAAGGTGAAGCGGAGGGGGCCGGGCGTTCGTCAGGCGACCGAAATCCGCCATCCTGCACGCCAGCTTCATTGCTGATCCGCGCGACAGGGAGTCCCGTCGCGTGAGGGGGAATGTAGGCATTACTCCCGGTAACAAAGAGGCCCCGTCCAACTCGGGATGGCGGGCACCTGGGCGGCCCGGCCCCCCGCCTTCCTCCAGCCCCGGGGGGCTTGCTACTATCACGGGTCGGGCGCACGCGCCCGGGATCCCTTCGTTCTCCCTCCCTTCACGGACTGGCGACGCATGAGCAGCGCGATGGTGCGGGTGGTGATCACCTACGTGGCCCGGCCCGGCCAGGCCGAGCGGATGCGGCAGGAACTGACGGCGCTGATCGAGACGGTGGTGCGCACCGAGCCCGACTGCGGGGGCATCCACCTCCTGGTGGACGCGGCGGAGCCCAACCGGATCCTCCTCATCGAGTACTGGACCGGCGCCGACGCCTTCACCGGCCCCCACCTGACGACACCGCACCTGACGGCCTTCCGCGCGCGGGCGCCGGAGTTCATCGCGGGGCCTCCGGAGGTGACCTACTGGGACGAGACCGCGGCGTTCTTCGCCAAGGGCAAGGGGCTGACGCTCTAGCCCCGCCCCCCACATGGTAGGGGCCGGCCACGGCGGCCCTCCTCACCCCCACCCGGACCAGCGTAATCAAGTGAAGCGCGGACCCACCCATCTCGAACTTGAGTGATGGTGCGGGGAACAGGGGGACCGGCCATGGCCGGCCCCTACCATGAGGAGGAGAGGATGGCCACGGCCCTCTGGGCCCGCGCCACGCTGGCGGCGGCGCTCTTGCCGGGAATCGTGGCCGGCGTCATCCCCGCTGGCTCGTCCGCCGCTCGCCCGGCCCTCCCCTGCCCCTCGGCGCCCTCCACTGGCTCCGTGCTCGAGTTGGCCCTCGCCGGCCTCGGCGTGCTCCTCGTCACCATCGTGGCCTTCGCCACCCGCGGGCACGGGACACTGGCGCATACAGGACGCCCCCACCACGCTGGTCCACGGCGGCCTCTACCGCCGCACCCGGAATCCATGTACCTCGGCGCCCTTGGCCTCCTGCTGGGGCAGGCGCTCTGGTGGGCGTCGGGCGGGGTGCTGCTGTATGCGGGGGCGGTGGCGGTGGCGTTCAGTGCAGGTGATCACCTACGAGGAGCCGGCGCTGGCCTGGCAGTTCGGGGGAGGCGTACACGGCGTACCGGGCGCGGGTGCCGCGCTGGCTGCCGTGGCACGGGTGAGATGCCTCACACGGAGCTGGCGCGCCGTTCGCGCGGCGAGAGGTTTCGGGGATCGCCTCGTTACTGGGGTGAAGGGCCGCACCGGCGGCAACTAACGGAGGATTCATGTCGCGCTCGCCCCGGCCGTTCCGCTCGCAGTGGTCCGTGCTCCTGGTGCTCGCCGCCCTCGTCCTGACGGGCACCGCCTGTTTCGGCAGCGACTCGAACGGCCCAGTGACTACTGCACGGAGAATCCCGAGAACTGCTGACCCGCGGGCCCGGCAGGGGCCGGCCATGGCCGGCCCCCTCCCTGATCCGCGCCACGCCACCGCCGCGGGATCGGCTCGATCGCCGGTCCCGCGCGTCTATTCCAGCAACGCCGACCGGCTGACCTCCTGCGGGCCGGCCACGGCCGGCCCCTACGGGGACCGCGAAGGGACGGCCGTGGCTTCCCCGCGCGCCCGGACGTATCTTCGGGAAGCCCGTAGCCGCCCGAGCCCCGACCCGCATGCGCCTCACCCCGAAGGGCCAGTACTTCTGGCCCCTCCTGCTCACCGTGTTCCTCACCGACTGCGCCACCAAGGCCGTGGCGGAGCGGAGCCTGGCCCCCGCCCACGTCCCCCACGAGGTGCTGGGCGACGTGGTGCGGTTTACGCTGGCCTACAACACCGGCGCCGCCATGAGCCTCTCCCTCGGCGAGCACTCCCGCGTGCTGCTGGTGGTGGTGAGCACCCTGGCGCTGGCCGGGCTCGGCATGTGGTACCGCCGGCTGCACCCCGAGGCCATCAGCACCGGCATGGCGCTGGCCCTGATCGCCGCCGGCGCCGCCGGCAACCTCTGGGACCGGCTCCGCACCCACCGCGGCGTGGTGGACTTCATCGACGTCGGCCTCGGCGAGTGGCGCTTCTACATCTTCAACGTGAGCGATGTGGCCATCACCGTCGGCGCCATCTGGCTCGCCGTGCTGTTGTCGCGCCCCCAGCCGCTGGATGGCTGAGGCCGACCCGGACCCCTCTCCCCCTTCGCCATGCGCATGCGGTCCCTCTTCCTCGCCCTCCTGACCCTCGGGATGGGCGCGCGGCCGGGCCACGCCCAGGCGGCTCCCTGCTGCACCGTCACGCTCCAGGTGACCGTCCCCGCCAACGTGGACACCGTGTACCTCGCCGGCAGCCTCCCCGCCCTCGGCGAGTGGCGGCCCGACGGGCTCGCGCTCCAGGGCACCGGGACGGCCCGCACCGCGTCGCTCACGCTGCCGCCGGGGACGGCCTTCGAGTACAAGTTCACGCTCGGCACCTGGGCGCGCGAGGCGCTGACCTTCGCCGGCGTGGTCCCGCCCAACCACCGGCTCACCGTGTCGCGCGACACCACGCTGCGCCACGTGGTGGAGGACTTCAAGAAGCCGGTCGAGGCGTACATCGCCGACTGGCAGGGCTCGGGCGTGAAGGGCCGCCTCGTGTACTGGACCGACTTCCCCTCGGCCATCCTCGGCATCGCCCGCAACGTCGAGGTGTGGCTGCCACCCGGTTACGACCAGTCCGGCTCCCGGCGCTACCCCGTGCTCTACATGAGCGACGGGCAGAACCTCTTCGACCCCCGCATCGCCAACACCGGCGTGGACTGGGGCGTGGACGAGGCGGTGGTGCGGCTGGTGGAACGGGGGGTGATGCCGCCGGTCATCGTGGTCGGGGCGTGGAGCACCAACCGCCGCGGCCCCGAGTACAACCCCTGGGGCGAGGCGGACAAGTATGCCCGCTTCCTCACCGAGGAGCTGATGCCCCGGGTCAACCGGGAGTTCCGGACCAAGACCGGGCCCGCCAACACCGCGGTGATGGGTTCCTCGATGGGCGGCCTGCTCTCCTTCTACCTGGTGAGCCACCATCCGGAGGTCTTCGGCGCCTGTGGCTGCGTCTCCACCCACTTCCCGCTCTCCGAGGCGGTGGTGGCGCGGTTCTTCGGCTCGCCCACCGCGGGAACCGCCGACACCCTGCCCTACATCCTCCGGGACATCGCCGGAGGGTTCACGCTGCCCAGGGGCACGCGCTACTGGTTTGACTACGGCACCACCACGCTCGACTCGCTGTACGGCCCCACCCACGCCGAGGTGCGCGCCTGGCTGCTCCGCCAGGGGCTGCGCGAGGGCCGCGACTTCGTGGTGCGCGAGTATCCCGGGGCGGCGCACAACGAGGCGTCGTGGCGCGCCCGGCTCGAGGATCCACTCACCTTCCTGTTCGGAAAGCAGGCCCGCTGATGTCGCCACGCTCATTCCGCTGGCTGGCGCTGGCCGCGCTCCTCCCCGCGTGCGGCGGCAAGCCCGCCGCTCCCCCGGCCGCTGACGTGAACCTGGCGCCGCCCAAGTGGGCCCAGGAAGTGATCTGGTACCAGATCTTCCCCGAGCGCTTCCGGAACGGCGACCCCAGCAACGACCCCACCCTCGCCGACATCAAGGACTTCACTCCCGACGCCGCGCCCGCCAACTGGGCGGTGACGCCCTGGGGCTGGGACTGGTACAAGCAGGAGCCGTGGGCCGCCGCCACCGGCAAGGACTTCTACGGCACCATCCAGTGGCGCCGCTACGGCGGTGACCTGCAGGGCGTCCTCGACAAGCTCGACTACCTGCAGTCCCTCGGCGTCACCGGCATCTACCTGAACCCGATCAACGACTCCCCCTCGCTCCACAAGTACGACGCGCGGAGCTACGCCCACGTGGATCGGAACTTCGGCCCCGACCCGCGTGGCGACGCCGAGATCATCGCTCGGGAGAACATCCTCGACCCCGCGAGCTGGGGCTGGACGGCGGCCGACAGCCTCTTCCTCAAGCTCGTGGCCGAGGTGCACCGGCGGGGGATGCGGATCATCCTGGATTACTCGTGGAACCACACGGGGGTGAACTTCCCCGCGTGGCGGGACCTGGTGGCGAAGCAGCGGCAGTCGCAGTTCGCGGACTGGTACGAGGTGGCGCAGTTCGACGACCCGGCGACGCCGGACACCAACGAGTTCCGTTACCGGGGCTGGGTGGGCGTGAAGTCCCTGCCCGAGTGGAAGAAGATCGGGCGGCCGGAAGGAATGGATCACGGCGCCATCGAGGGCAACATGCCGCCCGAGGTGCACACGCTGGTGTACGCCGTGACGAAGCGCTGGCTCGACCCCAACGGCGACGGCGACCCCTCCGACGGGATCGACGGCTTCCGCCTCGACGTGGCCGACGTGGTGCCGCTCGGCTTCTGGCGGGACTATCGCAAGTTTGTGCGGGGCGTGAACCCCGAGGCCTACCTGGTGGGCGAGGTGTGGTTCGAGAAGTGGCCGCTCATGTACGAGCCCGAGCCCTGGCTGCAGGGGGACATCTTCGATGCGGTGATGAACTACCGCTGGTTCTCGGTGGCGCGCCGCCTCTTCGGGCCGGGGGAGCTGCCGCTCACGCCCACGGGCTTCGTCACGGCGCTCGACTCCATCAGCGCCGGCATCCCTGCGGCGCACTGGAAGACCATGATGAACCTGACGGCGAGCCACGACACGCCGAGGTTCTCGACGTCGATGTACAACCTGGGGATCTTCAAGTACCAGGTCACCCCGCGCGACCTCCCCAGCTACAAGCTCGGCCGCCCCGACGCGGCGACGTGGGCGCGGGCCACCCAGCTGCTGGTGCACCAGTTCACCTGGGACGGCGCCCCCACCATCTGGAACGGCGACGAGGTGGGCATGTGGGGCGCCGACGATCCCGACGAGCGGAAGCCCGTGGTCTGGGCCGACATCCCCGCCGAGGACGAGGTGAGCGACCCCTTCCACCGCCCCCACCCTCGCGACAAGGTGGCGCCCGACACGGCGCTCTTCCGGACGTACCAGGCGCTGGCACGCATGCGGAAGGGCCACCTCCGGCTCTTCGTGGACGGCGCCACCAGCTGGCTCGTGACCAACGACACCACCGGCGCCCTGGCCTACGACCGGGTGCTCGGGGACCAGCGGGCGGTGGTGCTCTTCAACGTGTCGGACACGCCGGGAGAGGTGATGGTGCCGGCGACGGGCCGCTACACCCGCGCCTTCCCCGGGCCGGACAGCGTGCTCGCGGAGGGGAGCTTCATCCGGGCGCTGCCGGCGCGGGGTGCGGAGGTGTGGATCAGGGAGTAGCGAGCAGCACGAGGGAAGCGGGGGTGGTCAGCACCGCCTTGCCGCCCTGCACCTTGGTGACGGTGCCGGTGTAGGCATCCACCAGCGCAGTGCCGTCGGGAAAGAGCCCGCCGACGGGGATGGCCTTGGTGCCGGGCTCGAGGTTGAGCGCCACGATGACGGTGTCGGTGTCGAGCGTGCGCGCGAAGACCAGCGGCGTCGCCTGGAGTTCACGGTGCGTGCCCGCGCCGATGGCGGGGTGCGCCTTCCGGAACATCCCGAGCTTGCGCCAGTGCGCCAGCACCACGGGGGCGCGGGCGCCGCGGGCCAGGTCGCTCCAGTTCATGGGGGAGCGGAGGTTGGCGTCGCCGTTGGCGCCGGGGATGGTGAGGGGGCGCGCGGTCTCGTCGCCGTAGTAGATCTGGGCGCCGCCGGGCGCCAGGAGCAG
>JBGAOL010000196.1:0-7682 GCA_044221825.1 Gemmatimonadales bacterium | reverse complement strand
GCGTGCCGACCGTGGTGATGGCATTGGGCCGCACCCGGGCACGGATCAGGGCGTTCACCAAGGGCTGTGTCACGGCGTAGAACGCCCGTTCGACCGGCTTGGTGATGAGCTTCACCTGATGACTGTCCCCCGGGGGTGCGAACGGGTGTGGACCCGCCGGAGCGGGGCCTGAAAACCGCGGCAAACTATAACTGGGGAAACGGGTTATAGGAAGGATTTGGCCCCCGGACGGCCCCGGGCGCCCCCCTTGCCAAACGCCTGCGGGCCCGGGGCTACTCGGGGTAGATGAGGAAGGGCCGCCGCCGCGCCAGGTAGGCCTCGCGCTCGGCGCGCCAGCGCCCGCTGGGGTCCGCGCCGGCCTCGGCCCAGCTGAGGGCGGTCGAGTCGCCCGCCAGCCGGAGGAAGTGGCGGGGGATGTACTGCAGGGTGAACTGGGCCGCGTCGGCCAGGCTGTCGGCGTCGGCGCAGTCCAGGCACTGGTGGAACGGCAGGTTGGCAAATTGCTGCAGCACCACCAGCGCCGTCCGGGTGGGGTCGTACAGCTGCCGGTCCGTCACGATGAACCGGAGGCCGGTGAGCAGGGTGTCCGCCAGCTTCTGGTCCCCGGGACGGACCGGCGTGAAGCTGTCCACCTCGAAGCGCACCCCCGGGAGTGGTGGCCGGAGCGCCGCCAACCGCGCCGCCACCGCCGCCGGCGCCAGCCCCGGCGTCCCGAGATGCTCGAACGGCCGGGTGCTCCCGCGGCCCACCGACAGGTTGGTCCCCTCGAACAGGCAGAGCCCGGGGTAGTGAATCAGTGCCTCGAGTGTCGGCAGGTTCGGCGACGGCGCCACGAACGGGAGCCCCGTCTCATCGAAGTACATCGACCGCTTCCAGCCCGATACCGGCACCACGTGCACCTCGGCGCCGAGGCCGAGATCGTGCCGCGCCAGCAGCACCAGCTCGGCGAAGGTGAGCCCGTGCCGCATCGGCACCGCGAGGAAGCCCACGTCGGTGTTGAACTGCGCCGGGTCCAGCACGTTGCCCTGCACCGCCCCGCCGATGGGGTTGGGGCGGTCGAGCACCACCACCGGCAGGTGGGCCGCCTCGGCGGCGCGGAGCATCCGCAGCGCGGCCGCGATGTAGGTGAAGTAGCGCGCCCCGGAATCCTGCAGGTCGATCAGCAGCACGTCGAGCCCCGCGAGCATGGCCGGCGACACTTGAGCCCCGGGCCCGTAGAGGCTGTAGATTGGGAGGCCCGTGGCCGAGTCGATGCTGGAGGCCACCGGCGCACCGGGATCGGCGGTGCCGCGGAAGCCGTGCTCGGGGCTGAAGAGCGCCCGCACCGCGATCCCCGCGCCGAGCAGCCGGTCCACCCCGCGCCGGCCGGTGCGATCGATCCCGCCCTGATGGGTGAGCAGGCCCACCCGCTTGCCACGCACCAGGTGCAGGCTGTCGCTGAGCAGCACCTCGAGCCCGGGCCGCACCGGCACCGCCGCCACCCGCGCGCGCGGCGCCACGGCGAGCGCCGCCCCCACGACCGCCACCATCCCGAGACCCACGTGCCTCGTTCGCATACGCTCTCGCTCTCGCTTGCGCTCCTCGTCCTCGCCGCCGCCCCGGCGGCGGCGCAGGACACGCACATCCGCGGGCTCCCGCCACCGCACACCGACGACTCGCTGGCGGTGGAGCAGCTGCTCGACTCGCTCCCGCTCGCCGCGCGCGTGGCGCAGCTCGTGATGCCCTGGATCCCCGGCGGTTACGCCGCCAGCGACGACAGCGCCTTCACCGTGGCGCAGCGCTGGGTGGACTCCCTGCGCGTGGGCGGGATCATCGTCTCCATCGGCTCGCCGCTCGACATCGCCAGCCGGCTCAACCGGCTGCAGCTGCGCTCACCGCTCCCGCTCCTCATGGCCAGCGACCTCGAGAGCGGCTCGAGCTTCCGGCTCAACGGCGGCACGCCCTTCCCCAGCAATATGGGCATCGCGGCCACCGGGAGGGAGGAGGACGCCTATGAAGTGGGACGCGTCACCGCCCTCGAGGGCCGCGCCGTCGGCATCCACCTGACCTTCTCGCCGGTGGCCGACGTCAACAACAATCCCGAGAACCCCATCATCAACACCCGGTCCTTCGGCGAGGACCCGGCGCTGGTGGCGCGCCTCGTGGCCGCCACCGTGCGCGGGATCCAGGACCACGGCATGCTCGCCACCGCCAAGCACTTCCCCGGGCACGGCGACACCGGGACCGACTCGCACATCACCGTGCCGGTCATCGGCGCCGGCTGGTCGCGGCTCGACAGCGTGGAGCTGGTGCCGTTCCGCGCGGCCGTGGGCGCCGGCGTGTCGTTCGTGATGTCGGGTCACCTGGTGCTGCCGAAGCTGCAGGGCCGGGACGGCCGGCCCGCCACCCTGGACCCCGCCATCCTCACCGGCGTCCTGCGCGACTCGCTCGGCTTCCAGGGCCTCGTGGTCACCGACGCGCTCGACATGGGCGCGGTGGTGCAGAAGTACGGCGCCGGCGAGGCCGCTGTGCTCGCCTTCCTGGCCGGCTCCGACCTGCTGCTCATGCCGGCGGACCCCGGCCAGGCCATCGGCGCCATGACGCAGGCCGTCGAGAGCGGGCGCGTGACCTACGAGCGCCTCGAGCGCTCGGTGCGCCGCGTGGTCTTCCTCAAGTGGCGCCTCGGCCTGTTCCGGCAGCGCACCGTCCCGCTCGACAGCATCCCCGAGATCGTGGGCGGCGCCCGCTTCCAGGCCAGCGCCCGCGACATCGCCACCCGCAGCATCGTGCTGGCGAGCGACAGCACCGGCACCATCGACAGCCTGCGCGCCGCCCCGCGCGCCCTCACCCTGGTGACCTACGGCGAGGACAACGCCGGCAGCGTGGGCAACGTGCTGGCCCGCCAGCTCCGCGCCACGGGCCATCGCGTGACGATGTTCCGCCTCTGGCCGGCCAGCGGGCCCGAGAGCCTCGACAGCGCCCGTGCCCTCATCCGGAAGACGCCCTACGTGGTCTTTGCCATCGCCGTGCGCACCAAGGAAAACAAGGGCCACCTGAACATCCCCGAGGCGCTGGCCCGCCTGGTCGACGAGACGAGCCGTCGGCGGCGCACCGCCATCGTCTCCCTCGGCTCGCCCTACATCGCGTCCCAGCTCGAGCACGCGCGGAGCTACCTCCTGGCCTGGAGCGCCAACAGCGTGAGCGAGTGGGCCGCGGGCCGCGCGCTCAGCACCCTGGTGCCGATCACCGGTCGGCTCCCCGTGCGCCTGCCGCCCGCCTTCCCCATCGGGTACGGGCTGCTGCGGTGAGGCGCGCGGCGCTCGTCCTGCTGCCCCTGGCCATCGCCTGCGCGGCGCCCCCGGCGGGACCCGCGCCGACCCGCGCGGGCTGGCGCGACGCCACGCACTTCCTCGACTCCCTGATCGCCGAGGGTGTGGCGCCTGGCGCGGTGCTCGCCGTGAGCGTGCAGGGCCGCCACTACTATCACGGCACCGGCCGCCTCGGTCTCGACGACCCGCGCCGCCCCGACAGCGCCACCGTCTACGACCTGGCCTCGGTCACGAAGGTGATGGGCCTCACCCCGGCTGTCATCCTGGCGGTGGAGGAGGGGAAGCTCGCGCTCGATTCCGTGGTGGGCACGCGCACTGCCGACTCGGCGCACGCCAGCGGCGCCATCACCCTCCGCCTCCTCCTGGCCCACGCCAGCGGCCTCCCCGCCTGGCGCCCGCTCTTTCGCGAAACCCTGTCGCGCCCCGAGGCCATTGCCCTGGCGCGGAGCACCCCGCTCGACTCGGCCCCCGGCACGCACTTCACCTATTCCGACCTCGGCGCCATCTGGATGACGGCGCTGGTGGAGGAGGCGTACGGACGCCGCATCGACTCGCTCCTCGCCGAGCGGGTGTACCAGCCGCTCGGCCTCCACGACACCCGTTACCTCCCGCCGCGGGAGTGGCACCCCCGCATCGCCCCCACCGAGGACGACCCGTGGCGCGGCCGCATCCTCCGCGGCGAGGTGCACGACGAGAACGCTGCCCGCCTCGACGGCGTGAGCGGCCACGCCGGCCTCTTCAGCTCCGCCCGCGACCTCCTCGCCTTCGGCGACTGGATGCTGGCGCGCTGGGCCGCCGATTCCATGGTCCGGCGCTTCACCACCCGCGCCGACCTGCCGGCCGGCTCGAGCCGCGCCCTCGGCTGGGACACGCCGAGCCAGCCGAGCAGCGGCGGCACGCTGATCTCGCCGCAGAGCTTCGGCCACACCGGATTCACGGGGACCTCGATCTGGGTGGACCCCACCCGATCCCTGGTGATCGTGCTCCTCACCAACCGCGTCCACCCCAGCCGGGCCAACACCCGTCTGGCGGGCCTCCGGGGCCCCATCGCCGACCGGGTGGTGCGCGCCTTCCCGGCACTGCTTGCAGCACCTTGAGCCACAACGACTTGGAAGGCCTTCGTGGGGCGGCCCTCATTCATCCTTCAATTGACAGCACTCCGGGTCCGGCCGTACACTTATTCCGGAAGGTTGAGGGCGACGACCGAAGGCCGGCCGCCGCCATCACCATTTAGAGCCACGGAGCAGCCCATGCAGAGCGCGGACCAGCAGGCCACGACCACCGGCTTCAGTCTCATCATCACCGACCGGGCGGCCGAGGAAGTGCAGAAGTTCATGACCGCGGAGCAGGTCCCCGCGGAGAGCGCCGGCCTCCGGGTAAGCGTCATGCCGGGCGGCTGCTCGGGCTTCAAGTACAGCCTGAACATCGAGGAGCGGGCCCTCGAGGACGACGTGGTGGCCGAGATCAACAGCATCCGGGTCTTCGTGGACGGGTTCAGCATGCAGTACCTGAACGGCGTCACCGTGGATTACGTGACCTCCATGCAGGGCTCGGGCTTCACCTTCCACAACCCGAACGCCACCGGCGGCTGCGGCTGCGGGAGCAGCTTCACCGTCTGAGCCCCGCCCTCCTCGCGTGAGGAGTCATCCAGGGGGAGCGAGCCGCCAGGTTCGCTCCCCCTTCGTGTCGTTGCCCGCCTGAGCCCGGGAGGCCGTCCTGTCGTCGCTCGACCTCGCCGTCATCGCGCTCTACTTCGTGGTCACACTGGGCGTGGGCCTCTGGGTGTCCCGCCGGCAGGCCACCGCGGGAGACTACTTCCTCGGTGCCCGGGACCTGCCGGCATGGGCCATCCTGCTCTCGATCGTGGCCACGGAGACGAGCGCCCTGACCGTCATCTCCGTCCCCGGCGTGGCGGCCCGCGGCGACCTGACCTTCCTGCAGCTCCCGATCGGCTACCTGATCGGGCGGATCGGCGTGGCAGTGTGGCTGCTGCCCGGCTACTTCCGCGGGGAGCAGGAGACGGCGTATGCGCGGCTCGAGTCGTCGTTCGGGCCGGTGACGCGGCGCGCGGCCTCGGGGATCTTCCTGGTGACCCGCGCCCTGGGCGACGGGGTCCGGGTCTACGCCAGCGCCATCCCGCTCGCCGTGCTCACCGGCTGGAACATCCCCCTCTCGATCCTGGCCATGAGCGTGGTGACGCTGGCCTACACCTGGCACGGCGGCCTCAAGGCGGTGGTGTGGGTGGACGTGATCCAGCTGGTGGTGTACGTGGCGGGCGGGGTGGCGGCCTTCGCGATCGCGGCGGACATGGCGGGGGGAACGGGGGTGGTGCTGAGCCAGGCCGCCGCGGCCGGCAAGCTGCGCTTCATCGACCCGACTCTCTCCTTCACCTCCACCTACACGCTCCTCGGCGCCGTCGTGGGCGGGGGGATGCTGTCGGCGGCGTCGCACGGGACGGATCACCTCATCGTGCAGCGGCTGCTGGCCAGTCGCGGGCTGCCCGACGCCCGCCGCGCGCTGGTGGGCTCGGGCGTGGTGGTGCTGCTGCAGTTCGCGCTGTTCCTGCTGATCGGGACGGCACTCTGGGCCGCCAACCTGGCGCCGGAGAGCCTCCCCGCCGACCAGCTCTTCTCGCGCTTCGTGGTGGAGCACCTTCCCACCGGCCTCGCGGGACTCGTGGTGGCCGCCATCCTGGCGGCGGCCATGAGCACCCAGAGCTCGGCCATCAACGCCCTGGCCTCCTCGGTGACCCACGATCTCTACGCCAGCTGGACCGGCGAGCGCGACCCGGTGCGCCTCCTCCACGTGGGCCGGCTCTGGACCGTGGGCTGGGGCGTGCTGATCACCGGCGCGGCCCTGGCCTTCAACGCCATCGCGGGCGGGGGACAGGGCTCGGTGGTGGTCTTCGCGCTCTCGATTGCGTCCATCACCTACGGCGGGCTGCTCGGCGCCTACCTCCTGGCGGGGATGGCGGGCCGGGTGCGGGGGCGGGACGTGCTGCCGGCCATCGGGGTGAGCGTCGCAGTGATGCTCGTGGTCTTCCTCGCGAAGCAACTCGGCCAGCTGCCCTCGCTCGCCTGGCTCCAGCCGGTGGGCCGCCTCGCGTGGCCGTGGTATGTTCCGCTCGGCACGGCGCTCACGGTGGGCGCCGGCCTCGTGTTTGCGCTCCGGCGCGGGAAGGAGTCGGCATGAGTCCCATCGTGGTCGGCGTGGATGCCGGCGGGACCAAGACGGTGGCGATCGTGGCGGAGGGCGAGCGGGTGCTCGCGCGCGCCACCGGTCCTGGCGCCAAGATGCGGAGCGGCCGGGGCATCGCCTGCGCGGCGACCATCGCCGAGGTGACCCGCCGCGCGCTGGCCGAGACGGGGCGGCTGCGCGGGGACGTGCTGGTGGCGGGGGCGGCGGGCGCCGGACGCGACGAGGAGAAAGAGGAACTGCGCCAGGCGCTCCGCACCGAGTCGGTGGCCGAGCGGCTCCACGTCACCGGCGACACGGAGCTGGCGCTGGCCGCCGCGTTCGGGGACAAGCCGGGCATCGTGGTCACGGCCGGCACCGGCAGCATGGCCATCGCGCGGGATCCGTACGGCCGCCTGCACCGCTCGGGCGGCTACGGCTGGCAGATGGGGGATGAAGGCAGCGGCTACGCGATCGGCCGCGCCGCGCTCGGCGCGGTGGGCCGGGCCGCCGATGGCCGGAGCCCGAAGACCGAGCTCTCGACCCTCCTCCTCGGCGCCACCCGGAGTGAGACCCTCGAGATGCTCATCCGCTGGGCCGCCGCCGCCGGTCCGCCTGAGGTGGCGGCCCTCGCCCCCGCCGTCTTCACCGCAGCCCAGCAGGGCGACACGGTGGCCGCGGGCATCATCGACTACGGCGCCCGCGAACTCACCGCCCTGGTCCATCGCCTGCTTCCCGACTTCGGCGCCGACGTGCGCCAACCGGTGGACGTGGCGCTCAACGGCGGGCTCCTCTTCGCCGAGGGGCCGCTCTACCGGCTGCTGACCACCAAGCTCGCCGAAGAGCCGCGCCTGCGCCTCAGGTCCGAGCCGCTCGACCCGGCCACCGGCGCGATCCACCTCGCCCCGAGGCTGGAGGCGAAATAGCGGGGTCGCTGGGCGTGGTGTAGGAGCGGGCTTGGGTGTGACTCAACGCAGAGGCGCAGAGGTCCGCAGAGGTCCGCAGAGGTCCGCAGAGGAAACGCTCGTTGATCATGGGCTCACTGCAAGGTGAGCCCATGGTGTTATTGGTGGGTGTGAGTCTGGGTCCGGCAACGCACCCCGCCGGTCGAGGTACCCCACCCGAAATGAACGGAGCCCGGAGGTGGGCACTGCGCCACCCCGGGCTCGATCCCTCCGCGTACTCTGCGTCCTCCGCGCC
>JBGAOL010000195.1:0-7837 GCA_044221825.1 Gemmatimonadales bacterium | reverse complement strand
CCCCTCGGGCACGTAATTGCTCACCGCCAGGCCTGTGGCCCCCGGCGGGAACTCCTTCCGGAGCAGCTCCAGCCGCTCGAGGATGCCGAGCCGCGCCAGCTGCACGCTGGTCCCGGGCTCCAGCTCCACGTCGAGCGACACGTACCCCTCGCCCGACTCGCTCTCCACCCGCTCCACCCCGCGGACCGACTGGATCGCCTCCTCGATGGGGCTGCCGAGCCAGGTCTCCACCAGCTCCGCGCTGGCCCCCGGCCAGCTCATGGACACCCGGAGCCTCGGCAGCTCCACTGTTGGTCGCGTGGCCAGGGGCAGGCGCATCAGCGCCACCGCCCCCGCCAGCAGCACCGCCACGCTCGCCGCCCAGATGACGGCGGGCCGCCGCGCCGACCAGGCGATCACTCGGCCACCACTGGCGCGGCCGCCACCGGCGCCCGCGCCGCCGCGCGCCGCTCCTGCCACGCCTCCACCACCGCGTACGCCGTCGGCAGCAGGAAGAAGGTCACCAGCGTCGCCGTGATGGACCCGCCGATGACGCCGGCCGCGAGCGGCTGGTAGAGCTCACCCCCGCTCCCGATCCCGAACACCAGCGGCAGCACGCCCACGATGGTGGTGAGGGACGTCATGGCGATGGCCCGGAGCCGCTGGTGCCCGCCCTTCATGATGGCGTCGCGGATGGAGCAGCCCTCCTCGCGGAAGCGCCGGATGGCGTCGAGCTTGACCACCGCGTCGTTGTCCGCCAAGCCGATCATCACCACCATGCCGATGAGCGAGACGGCGTTGAGGCTCTGCCCCGTGAGCCACAGCACCGCGATCCCGCCCACGGCGGCGAGCGGCA
Organism: Gemmatimonadales bacterium; assembly: GCA_044221825.1. GTDB lineage: Bacteria > Gemmatimonadota > Gemmatimonadetes > Gemmatimonadales > GWC2-71-9 > JADJOM01. Next base: position 7,002 of record JBGAOL010000195.1, on the reverse strand, counting down.
CCGTCAGCATCACGATGAGCGGCGTCGTGAAGCTGGCGAACTCCCCCGCGAGCACCAGGAACACCAGCGCCACCGAGAGGACCGCCACCACCCCCATCTCGCCCAGCGTCCGCCGCTGCTCCAGGTCGGCGCCGCCGATGCTCCACGTGAGGCCGGCGGGCGTCGCCACGCCGGCGAGCGCCGCCTCGATCCGTTCCACCGCCTTCGCCGTGCCGCCCCGCTCCACCGCGGCCTCCACCACCTGCACCGGCCGCTGGTTGACGCGCACCACCTCCACCGGGTCCTGCACCTCCTTCACCGACACCAGCTGCCCCACCGGCACGCCGCGCACCGTGGCGGCCAGCGCCGTGGCCAGGTCCTCGTTGGCGTTGCCGGCGTAGCGCACCCGGATCGGCGTGCGTCGGTCGGTCTCGCGCAGCTCGCTCGCCTCCACGCCGCCGAGGCCGCCGGCGATGGTGCTCGCGACCTCGTCGGTGGTGAGGCCGTGCAGCGTGATCCGCTCGCGCTCGAGCGCCAGCTCGATCACCGGCTGCGTGCCGGCGTACGCGTCGCGGACGTCGGTGAGGCCCTCCACCTTGGCGAGCCGTGACCGCGCATCAGCGGCGAAGCGCGCGGCGGTGGCGCGGTCCGGCGCGCTCACCTCGAGGCGCATGAGCCGCCCCTCGCGTCCGATGAGCGAGCCGAACTCCGACTGGCCCGCCAGGTCGAGCGCCAGTGCCCCCGCCGCCAGGTCGGGGACTCGCGCCCGCAGCGAGTCCGCAAACGCGCGCGCCGCCATCCCGTCAGGCACCGGCAGCAGGAGCTGCGCGTACGACGCGCCCCCCGCATCCGCCCCCGCCACCAGCTCCTCGTCCGTCGCCGAGCCGATGCGGGCGTAGGTGCCGCTGGAGCCGAGCGCCGCAGCCGCCTGCTCCACCCGGGCCGCCTGCCGCGCCGTCTCCTCGATGGCCGTGCCCTCCGGCAGCCGGAGCGTGGCGATGGCCGTACCCTCGTCCACCTGCGGCAGGATCTCGCGTGGCAGCCGCGAGAACATCCACGCGGCCATGAGCGTCATGGCGAGCGCCGAGACGAACACCGTCCTGGGCCGCGCCAGCGACCAGTCCATCCCGGCCTCGTACCAGTGCACCAGCCGCGCGCCGATCCGCGCGAGCCAGGCCCGTATCCCACGTGGCGCGCCCTTGGGCGGTAGCGCCTCGTCCGCTCCATCTCCCCGCCGCCCCGCCAGCAGCACCGGCATCAGCGTGAGCGCCAGCACCAGCGACGCGAGCAGCGACGTCACCACCGACAGCGCCAGGTCGCGGAACAGCGCCGCCGCGAGCCCGCGCACGAAGACGATGGGTCCGAACACCAGCACCGTCGTCAGCATCCCCGCCGTGAGCGGGCCCGCCACGCTGGTGGCGCCCTCGAGCGCCGCCGCGAAGCGGCCCATCCCCTCCTCCCGCAACCGTCCCGTGGCCTCCGCCACCACGATGGCCTGGTCCACCAGCAGGCCCACGCCGAGCGCCAGCCCGCCGAGCGAGAGCACGTTGATGGTGACGCCCATGAGCTGCAGCAGCGTGAGCGACACCAGCACCGACAGCGGCACGATGAGGCCGATGGCCAGCGCGCTGCGCCAGTCGTCGAGGAAGAGCAGGATCACGAGGAGGCAGAGCACCCCGCCGAGCACGATTTCCTGCAGCAGGTTGGAGAGCGCGTCGTTGACGAACCGCGCCTGCGCCGCGATCACCGTCAGCTTCAGGTCGGGGAACTCGCCCCGGAGCCCGGCCAGCGCCTCCTCCATCCCCTGCGTCACCGCCACGGTGTTGGAGCCGGCGTCCTTGTACACCACGAGGCCGATGCCGGGCTTGCCGTCGAGCCGCGTGAGCGTCCGCGGGTCGGCCGAGGCCAGCGTCACCGTGGCGAGGTCACGGAGGCGCACCAGCGAGCCGGTGGCGCCGTTGGTGCCCACCGGGATGGCGCCGAACTCGTCCACGCTCCGGAGCTCGGTCAGCGCCCGCACCGAGAAGCGGAACTGCCCCCGCCGGATGGTGCCGCCCGGTGCCGCCGCATTGGCGCTCCGCACCGCCGTCACCACGTCGCCCGGGGTGAGCCCCAGGGCGCGGAGCCGCCCGGGGTCGAGCGCCACCCGGATCTCGTCCTCCGGCACGCCCGTCACCGCCACGCTCGCCACGCCGTCCAGCTGCTCCAGCCGCCGCGCCAGCACCTGCTCCGCCAGGCGCGCCGTGGCGCGGAGGTCCTGCGGCCCGCTCACGCCGAGTACGGCAATAGGACGCTGGCCGGGATCGCTGGTGAGGAGCGTCGGCCGCTCCGCCGTCTCGGGCAGGCGCGAGCGCGCGTTGTCGAGCCGCTCGCGCACCGTGAGCACCGTCCCCGCCATGTCGGTGCCCCACGCAAAGCGCGCGGTGGTGGTCACCTCTCCGTTCCGGCTCACCGAGCGCAGCTCCACCAGCCCCGGCGTGGCGGCAATGGCCTCCTCCACCACCTCCGCCACGAAGCGGCTCGCCTCGGTGGACGCGGCGCCCGGGTAGAGGGTGCGGATGGTGAGGACGGGGCGGCGCAATCGGGAGGAGCGTTGAGGCGCCGAGGAAGACGCTGCCGAGCAGCACGGGCGCGGGACGGCGGCGAGGTGGGTCACCAGGCGCACAGGCTTTCAACTATGCCCATGCAACGCTCTCCCGTAGCGGGCGCGTATGATCTTCAAGGTCCTGACTGGCGTGACTCATGACAACGTCTCGATGCCGGGGATCGAGTCGGGCGGAGCGTGGCTCCGCCGCTGCGAGTGCGTCGGACGGACAGGGGGCGCTAGCGCTGCGCCCGCTCGGCCGCGTTCACCACCCGCACCGGCGCATCATGCGTCAGCGTCAGGTGCCCCTCCACGAGCACCGTATCCCCCGCCACCACCGGGATCGTCCCCGTGGAGCTGTCGGGCAGCACCTCGGTCTCGACGCCGTTGCTCTTCCCGGGCACGATGTACACCCACTGCGCCCGCCCCTCCTTCGCCACGAACACCAGCGGCCGCCCATCCCGCTCGATGACGGCGCGTGCGGGCACCAGGGTGCGGTCGGGGAGGCGCGAGGCCTCGAGCTTGAGGTCGGTGTACATCCCGGGCTTGAGTCGCCCGCCCGCGCTCGCGGCGATGACCACGCGGCCGGCGCGCGCCACCGTGTCCACCAGCGGCAGCACCGCCACGATGCGGCCCTTCACCGGCCCGCCCGCGAGCGCGGGCGCGGAGATGAAGGCGTCGCCGCCCACCTTGATGTAGGGGAGGTCGTGCTCGAGGACCTGCGCCTCGATGCGGAGGTTGGTGACGTCCACCATGGTGACGAGGGCGCCGCCGGCGCTCACGCGCGAGCCCGCGGCGACGTCCACCCGCTCGATGACGCCGTCGAACGGCGCCGTGATCACCGAGCGCTCCCGCTCGAGCTCGGCGCGCTCGAGCCGCACCTGCGCGCCGGGCACGCCGGAGAGCGTCAGCGCATTCTGCCGCCGCTCCTCCTCCTGCCCGGGGCCGAGGAGGATCGAATCACTCGCCAGGTTGCCGCGGTAGCGGATGCGGGCCTCCGCCAGCGCCGCCTCCGCCTCACGCACGGCCAGGTCAAAGGGGCGCTGGTCCAGCTTCACCAGCACGTCGCCCTGCTTCACGGCCTGGCCGGGGCGCACGCGCACCTCGTCCACCGTGCCGTTGGTCTCGGCGCGGAGGTCGGCCACGGCGTCGCTCCGGACCTGGCCGGTGGTGGTGACGGAGAGGACCAGGTCGCCGCGGCGCACGGGGGCGCCGGCGACGGGGAGGGTCATGGTGCTCGATCCGCCGGCTTCACTCTCCGCCGGCGCATCTTCTCCCGCCGCGGTCTCGGCGTCCGCGGCCTTGCCCTTGCACCCCGAGGAGGCATGCGCGAGCACCATCATCAGGGCCAGCGAGCGAACGCCGAGCGAGGAGAACACGGGAGCCTCTTCTCTGGTGAGAATAGCGCGAGCTAGCGCCGGTACCGCTCGAGATACTGCAGCCCATCCTCATCCGTGGCAATCGCGTAGAGCGTCCCATTCCCAATCCCCACCATCCGCCGCCCCATCGGCAGCGTCACCCGCTCCTTGAGGTTCCCGCTCCGGTCAAACACGTCGTACGTCGGCGTCGAGTCCCGCACGCTCGTCGAGCGCTGCACCCACAGCGTCCCCTCCGGCGCCATCCAGCTGCCCGGGCCGTTGCCGCTCCGGCCCGTGAACGCCGGCTTGGCCTCCGGCCACTCGAAGTCCTCCGCCTTGGCCTCCGGCATCTGCTGCGACGGGCCCGCGCGCCCCGGGCCGCCGCTCGACACGGTGATCCGGTTCCGGTTGTTCCGCGCCCGCGCCAGCCACGCCTCCTTCTCGGCGTCGTTGATCCGCACCGGCGTGTGCGCCACCGGCCGCCCCGCCGTGCGCTGCCGTCCCGAGAGCCACTCCACGTGGTAGTCGCCGGTGCGCACCGCGGCCACCACGCCCTCGCTCCCCACCGCCCAGTCGTCCGCCGCCGCGAAGGGCGTCTGCCGGATCATCACCGTGCGCGAGTTCTGGCCGCCGGACATGTTGATCTTCATCGCGGCAATCTTGACCTTGCCGAGCGTGTCCACGGTGTTCTTGGCGCGGTCCCAGCGGAGGATCGGCACCGAGTCCGGCATTTCCATCGGGCCATCAATGCGCATGCCGCCGCCCGGCCCGCCGGGGAACGGGCTCGCCTGCGCGTAGAGGCGGCCCTGGCGGTCGGCGCCGCGGAGGTCGGGGATGCCGCCCAGCGCCTCGGGGAAGGTGATCGTCGCGCCCATCTTGCCGTCCGGCGTGATGACGAGCATCCGGCGGTTGCCGCGGTCCACCACCAGCGTCGTGTCGCCCGCCAGCGCGATGAGGTCGCCGGGGAGGTTGTACTCGCCGGGCCCCTGCCCGCTCCGCCCCACCTGGGTGTGCGCCTGGGTCCGGAAGTCGGCGAGGAGCACCGCCTTGGCCGCCACGTCGGTGACCAGCACCCGCCCGTTGGCCAGCTCGCGGAGCGCCACCACCTGGTCAAACGGCTCCTCGAACTTGGCGTCAGGCGACTTGAGCGCCCGCGGCGCGGGATTCCCCTGCGCGGCGAGCGGCACGGCAACGGCCCCGGCGAGCAGGGCGGCAATCAGCGGACGGGGCACGGCGTGTGTCCTCCAGGGGCAGTGCGTGAGATGGATGATCCGGCGCGCTTGGGGATGCGCGAGGTCGGCTTCCGGTTGCACCGGGCGCCCCGTGAAGCCGGCGGCGGGGACCGGAGCGGCGGCACGCCCCGTCGAAGCGCTCGGCCGTTCCAGCACTGCAACGACGCCCGGTCCGACAACGTTCCCCCGGCCCATGGCAACGTGGACCCGGGGTGCGGCCATCGACGCTGGCAGCCCGACAACCCACGTCCGGCCTCCGACAATCCGCCCCCGGCCCCCGACAATCTCGCCCCCGGGCCCGGCAATCGCGATCCGGCGCGCGACAATCGCGGCCCGGTCCCCGACAATCGCCATCGGTGGCCCGCCACTTTGGATCCGGCCTGCGGCAATCGCAATCGGTCGCGGGAAATTTGCGATCGGTGGCCCGCCACCGTGCCCCGGGGGTCCGGCAATCGCGATCGGTTGCGGAAAATTTGCGATCGGTGGCTCGCCACCACGCGCCGGGGGTCCGGCAATCGCGATCGGTTGCGGAAAATTTGCGATCGGTGGCTCGCCACCGTGCCCCGGGGGTCCGGCAATCGCGATCCGGCCTCCGTCACCTGGCCCCCGGGCCCCGGCAATCGCAACCCGGAGCCCGCCACTCGGCACCCGGAACGGCCGCGCCACCACCCCTCGAACCCCCGAAATGGCGCGTCCACTCCGCCCGCGCGCGCAGGCGCCGGACGCCCCGCCGGCCCCGGATCCACGCTCACCCCTTCGTCGCGGACGATTTCTTGAAAACCGAAAATGGGGGGATCGGCGCCCTTCCGCACCACAACTCACCCCTGAAATGCGCTCGCGCCGAGCCGTGTACGGCATTACCCTGCCGTCACTTGCGCCCCCCACCTCACACAGCGCTTCACGCCTCCCGGTTTTGTGTTCACGGGTGACGAAAATCACGGCATGAACCCTGCGATAGTCACCCCCGGTCGCCCTCGGGTGTTCCGGGATGCGACGACGCGTGAGTCAGGCGGCCCTGGCCCGGCACCCTGCCACGTCCCTTCACGGATGAAAGGAATGGTGGAGCATGAACAAGCGACAGGAGCAGAAGCTCGCGGCGATGAACCGCGCCCACGCCAGTGTCACCGCCCACGCCGACGACTCGCCCGGCTACGCGGCCATGGTCACGCTGCTCGGCGACACGGTCACCCGCGCCCGGGAGGAGCATCAGAAGTTCCTCGCCGGCCAGGCGGCCTCGGCCGAGGGCGCCGCGGCGCGAAAGGCCGTCCGCACCCGCACCCATCGCCGGTACCTGATGTCCACGACGCGGCTCAAGGCCCAGCTCGAGGTGACCAACCCCGACGTGGCCCGGCTGCTCAATCCCCCGGCCAGCGACGCGACGTACGAGGAGTGGCGCGCCGGCGCCCACACCGTGCTCGACGCGGTCACCCGGTTCCCCGACGTGATGGCCGCCCACGGCATGCGCGCCACCTTCGGCGCCGACCTCGCGGGCGAGCTGGCCAAGTACGACGCGGCCGTCGCCGAGATGGATCGCGGCCACCTGGAGCACGTCCGCGCGACCTCCACCATCCGCCAGGCACTCTCGGAAGGGATGCGGCTCCTCAAGGTGTTCGATGCCATCAACCGTCACCGCTTCGCGGCCCAGCCGGAGCTCCTGGCCGAGTGGGAGAGCGCGCGGAACGTGGCGTGGGAGCGGGGTGGGAAGGGGGAGGAGGAGGAGAGCCCGGCCCCGGACGCGAAGACCGGGAACTGACGGAAGAGTCCGGCGCGTCCATTCGCCCGGACGTCGCAGGCGGGGTTCTGCGTGGGGGCCGGATGTATCCGGCCCCTACGTACGTTTCGCGACCGG
>JBGAOL010000194.1:0-7729 GCA_044221825.1 Gemmatimonadales bacterium | reverse complement strand
TGGTGCGCGTGAACAGCTCGCGGTGCGGCGCGAGCGGGAACGGCCGCGGCGGCTGCGCCGCGAGGGCGCCGCGGGGGAGCGGGAGCTCGGCGGGACTCAGCGTGCGGCGCAGCGACTTGAGCGCGCGGCGCTGGGCGGTGGCAGCCACGGGGCGGAGCGGGGTCTGTCCGTCGCCACGAAGCGCATAGGTGTACCACTGCCCGCCGAGCAGCTTCACGGCGGCTTCGGCCTGGTAGCGATGGTGGAGGTAGACGGGAACCAGCACCTCCTCCAGCGTGGCCAGCGGCGCGCCGCGGCGGATGGTGGCGTCGCTGAAGCGCTTCAGGGCGGCGCGGCGGACGTCCATGACGCGATCGAGCTCGGCCGCGGCGTCGGCGCCGTTGTCCCAGAGGTGGGCCTGCGGGTGGACGCTGCCCTGGGGACGCGCGTCGCCGTCGGTGAGGAACGTGAGGTTCCGGCCGCGCGCCTCGGCGATGATGCCCTCGAGCGCGGCGCGCTCGCTGACGCCCGCGGGGAGGGTGGCGTAGCCGTAGCGGATGGCCACGCTGTCCCAGCCGCCCACGCCCACGGCGTAGGCGCTGTCCAGCGAGATGGTCCCGTCGGCTTCAAGCCGGGTGAGGGGATGGGGATAGTCCATCACCGACTGCCGCCCCCCGGCGCTGGCCACGTAGTTGTGCGCCAGGCCGATGGCGTGCCCCACCTCGTGTGCCGCGAGCTGCCGGAGGCGCCCCAGCGCCATGGCGAGCGGCGCACCTGGCTCTTCTGTCCCCGTGGGATACGGCGCCAGCAGCCCCTCGGCAATGAGGAAATCCTGCCGCACCCGGAGCGAGCCGAGCAGGACGAGGCCCTTGAGGATCTCGCCGGTGCGCGGGTCGGTGATGGCGTTGCCGTAGCTCCAGCCGCGGGTGGCGCGGTGCACCCACTGGATCACGTTGTAGCGCACGTCCATGGGGTCGGCGCCGTCGGGGAGCAGCTCCACGCGGAAGGCGTTCCGGTAGCCCGCGGCCTCGAAGGCCCGGGCCCACCAGCGCGCGCCGTCGAGCAGCGCGCCGCGGATGGGCTCGGGGACGCCGGGATCCAGGTAATAGATGATGGGCCGGACAGCGTCACTCACCGCGGCCGCCGGGTCCTTCTTCTCCAGCCGGTGCCGCGCAATGAAGCGCTGGACCAGCGGCTGCCCCACGGGCGTGGCGTAGTCGGCGTACTCGGGGCCGAAGTAACCGGAGCCGGGGATGTTGAGGCGCGGCTGGTACCCGGGGTCGGGGAGCGCCACGAAGGAGAAGTGCTGCCGCAACGTCACCGCCTCGGCGGTGGGCGTCACGTCGCGGAGCCAGCCGCCTGCGGGGCCGCCGGTGAGGGTGAGCGTCACCTCCACCTCGGTGTTCCGCGGGAACGCCTTGGTGCGCGGCAGGTAGAGGGCGCTCCGTGAGGCGTCGATGCGATAGTCGCCCTGGCGCGCGCCCTTGAGGGCCGAGGCGATGCCGTTCTGGTCGGAGAGCAGGAAGTCGGTGGCGTCCACCAGCACCCGCCCGCCGGTGGCCGCGGCCACGGGAAAGCCCCAGAGGATGGACTGCGCAAACGACTCCTCGACCGCCCGCCGCTCCGCCGCGTCCCGGCTCACCGCGCGGTACTGATAGTTGGGCTGCACGAGGAGCAGCTTGGGCCCCACCCGGTCGAAGCGGACGATTTTCTCCGCGCCCGGCCGGCTCCGGTCGAGCCCGATGTCGTTGGACCCTATCCCGGTGGCCAGGCTCGGCACGTAGATCAGCTCCTCGCCCACCAGCGGCACCTCGAGCCAGAGCCTTCCCGCGCCCTCGTCCCAGTAGAGCGGCAGGAAGCCGTCGAGCTTCTGGAAGCCCGTGGTCTTCTGCTCGATGGTGGGGAGGGCGCCCTGCGCGGCGAGCGGATTTGCCACGAGGCCGAGGGCCATCACGATTGCCGAAATGCGCATCAGGACTTCCTGGCGGCAGGGAATCACGTCGAAGCCGCGACCACGATTATGCGCGTCGCAACCCCGTGCTGGCGAAGAATCATGTCGTAGGCGCGCCCCTCGGGGCGCGCCTACCGGGACGCCGCGAGTGCCCGCGAAACGTCGGCGATGATGTCGTCCACGTGCTCCAGCCCCACGGAGATGCGGATGAGCCCCGGCGGGATCCCCACCGCCAGCCGCTCGGCTTCCGTGAGCTTGGAGTGCGTGGTGGAGCTCGGGTGGGTGACGATGGTGCGCGTGTCGCCCAGGTTGGGACTGTGCGACATGAGGCTGACGGAGTCAAGGAAGCGCCGGGCCCGTTCCAGCCCGCCACGGACCACGATGGCCACGATCCCGCCCCCCGCCCGCATCTGCCGCGCCGCGAGCGGGTGCTGCGGGTGGCTCGGCAGCCCCGGGTAGCGCACCTGCTCCAGCTCCGGGTGTCCCTCGAAGTGCCGCGCCAGCGCCAGCGCATTGCCGCAGTGCCGGTCCATCCGCACCGCCAGCGTCTCCAGGCTCTTCGACAGCACCCACGCATTGAACGGCGACATCGCCGGACCCGTGTGCCGCGCAAAGAACCGCGCCTCGGCGATGAGGTCCTTCTGTCCCACGATGGCCCCGCCGAGCGTGCGTCCCTGCCCGTCGATGTACTTGGTGGCCGAGTGGATGACGAGGTCGGCGCCGAGCGCGATGGGCGTCTGCAGGTACGGCGTGGCGAAGCAGTTGTCCACGAGGAGCGGCACGCCGCGCTCCTTGCAGAGCGTGCCGAGCCAGGTCAGGTCGATGAGATCCAGGCCCGGGTTGCTCGGCGTCTCCACGAAGACGAGGCGCGTGCTGGGCTGGAAGAGTGCCGCCCACTGCTCCGGGCTCCCCGTGTCCGCGTAGGTGAAGCTGATGCCCCAGCGCGGGAAGAGCTTGGTGAGAATCTGGTGGGTGGAGCCGAAGAGCGCGCGGCTGGCCAGCACGTGGTCCCCGCTCTTGAGGAGCGACGCCATGCTCACGAACACCGCCGCCATCCCCGAGGCCGTGGCAATGCCGTCCTCGGCGCCCTCGAGGAGGCAGAGCTTCCGGATGAACTCGTCGGTGTTGGGGTTGGAGTAGCGGCTGTAGATGTTGCCGGGGATCTCGTCGGCGAAGAGCGCCCGCGCCTGCTCGGCGTCGTCGAAGACAAAGCTCGAGGTGAGGAACATCGGCACCGAGTGCTCCCGCTCCTCACCGGCCGGCACCTGGGTGCGGATGGCGTCGGTCTCGAAGTGGCGCTCGCTCACGAGAACGCCTCCGCCGGGAGCACCGCGTGGCTCCACGTCACCTTGGCCGTCTTCTCGAGGATGCGGGTGACGGAGCAGTACTTCTCCATGGAGAGCCGCACCGCCTCCGCCATCTTGGCCGGGTCGATGGTGCCGCTGGCCTCGAAGCGCACGTGCACGTCGGTGAAGAGCGAGGGTTCCTTCCCCTGCTCCCGCTCGCCCTCGACGGTGACGCGGAAGCCGTCCACCTGCTGCCGCTGCTTCTGGAGGATGCTCACCACGTCGATGGCGCTGCAGCTGCCGAGGGCGGTGAGGACGAGTTCCATGGGGCGGGCGCCGAGGCCCTGGCCGCCGACGCTCGGGGCGCCGTCGACCTGGACGGTGCCTCCGGAACCGGTAGTGGCGGTGAAGTGGACGGCCTGATTCTGGCGTTCGAGGGTGACGCGCATGGAGGGAGGCTATCACGCCCCCGCGCCAACCGCCAGAGCGCGCCGCCCTACTGGGCCGTCACGGTGCGGCGATAGACGGTGTCGGTCGGGGAGGCCAGCACTACCAATTCGTACGATCCCGCCCGCAGCGTGGCCAGCGCGTCCACCGTGGTGCCCGCTGCCAGACGACGGGTGGCAGGCCCTTCCTGCACCTGCGCACTGGGCAGGGTGTAACCGTCGGTGGCCACGACGCGCCAGGGAACCGGGGTACCGGCCTGGTGCAGGATGACCCGCACGGGATCGGCGAGGTTGATGTTGATGAGCCGGAAGCGCTGCGGCTCCCCGGCGGCCAGGACCAGCGGCGGCTCGGTGGCACCGCCGTTCACCACCAGCTCGGTGGCAGTCGCGAAGGAAGTGCCGACGGTGACAAGGTGATCGTGCGCGGGGTCGAACGGCTCACCCGGCTCGAGCACCACGAGGGGGCCGTAGAGGCCGCCGGCCATCTGCATCAGGTCGTTCAGGTGGGTGTGGTAAATGAACGTGCCGGCGCGCGGCACCAGCAGGTGCGCCACGAACGAGTCTCCCGGGGCGATCGGCGGGGCCACCGAGGTTCCCATGCCGCTCCAGCCGGCCACGCCGTCCCAGTAGCTGTCGAGCTCGAGGCCGTGCCAGTGGATGGCGGTGCTCTTCTGCAGGCGGTTCACCACCGTCACGTCGAGGGGCCGTCCCCGCTCGGCCAGGAGCACGGGCCCGGGGGAGAGTGGAGCCGCCGGCTGGCCGGGCGCGGTGATGGCGGTGGTGATGGTGGGGGGCAGCTGGCTGTCCGCCGGCGGCACCTCAGCCAGCTCCATGCGGAGCCGCGCGGGATCGGGCCGGGGCGGGGGCTGCCAGTCGCGGGGGGCGGTGACGCGGAGGCCGAGCACCAGGCCGGCCATGTGATCGTGGTCGTGGGTCACCATCCCCGTGGTGTCGTAGCGCGCCGCCTCGGGGAGCACGTGGTAGCCGATGTGGCAGTGGAACAGCCAGTTGCCCGGGCGCGCAGGGAGCCAGGCCATGTCCATGGTGCTGCCGGCGCGCATGTCGTGGGTCACCACCACCGGCCGCACGCCCGGCGTGTAGGCCGTGTCGCGGTCGAGGCGGCCGAGCGCCCGGATCTCGAAGTAGAAGCCGTGCAGGTGCATCGGGTGCGGGCGGTTGCTGGCGTTGATGATGCGCCAGCGCACCGAGTCCCCGACGGGCATCTCCAGCCGCTCGGTGTGCGGCCACGCCTTGCCGTTCAGCCCGAGGGCGTTCCGGTAGGTGGTGGAATCGCGGAAGTTGCCCCAGATGTTGATGACGAAGATCCGGTCCGGCGGCACCCGGCCCGGCGGGTCAATGATAAAGGCCCCGGCCAGCTGCTCGAACTCCGGTGTGCGGTCGGCGCGATGGTTGCCGAGCCGCGCGCGGTAGAAGTAGGTACCGGCCGCGCCCGCCACGAAGCGGAAGGTGCGCGCCGCGCCCGGGGCGAGCGTCGTGCTGTCTTCACCCTCGCCCGGCCGCGTGGCGAAGCCCTGCAACATGACGCTCGAGTCGGCGAGGCGATTGGTGACGGTGGCCTCGATGATGGTGCCCTCGGGTACGCGGATCAGCGGCCCGGGGACACTCGCCGCCTTGCCCGCTTCGGCGAAGACGGGGACCTCGAGGAAGGGTCCGTCGTCCGCCTCGGGATACCAGCGCGCGGTGCGGATCTCGAGCGCCACGGTGAGGGTGCCGTGCCGGAGGCGGCCGGCGGGGACGCGGTTGTCGTTGGGGCGCGCCCGGTCGGGCGGGGCGGGGGAGCGATGGGGCAGGACGGCGGCGAGGCAGCAGAGCGCGAGCAGCTGCGGCGCGAATCGCATCCAGACTCCGGGTTGTGAGGGGGCCTGACGAGGCACCGCAAGTTGCAGCGCGGGACCGGCGCGCGGAAGGGGCTAGTGCGGCGCGGCGGCCAGCGCGCCCCCCGCCCGGAGCTGCCCTACCACGTGCGTCGCCATGCTCCGCGCCAGCTCGTGCTCGCCCATGAAGACGGTGCCGAGTCCCTCGCGCTCGAGGAGGGCCGCTTCCTCGTCACTGTGGGTGCGGACCGCGATGCCCACCGTGGGATTCAGCATGCGGGCCGTGGCCACCATCTTCCGGATGCGGACGATGTCCGGGACGGTGATGACCAGCAGCCGTGCGCGCGCCACGTGCGCCTGGATGAGCACGGCCTCGTCGGCGGCGTCGCCGGAGACGGCGGGGATGCCGCGGGCGCGGAGCGCCTCGACGATCTCGCGGTTCTCCTCCGCCACCACGTACGCGTGCCCCTCGGCCGCCAGCGCCTCGCCGATGCGGCGGCCCACGCGGCCGTACCCCACCAGCGTCACGTGGCCCGTCAGGCGGGACTGGTCCACGGTGGCGGGCAGCTCGGCGAGGGGATCCTCGCGGCGCTCGAGGGAGCGGGCCAGGCTGGAGCGGCGGCGGATCCACTGCTGCAGCGGCTCGATGGCCGCGAAGAGCAGGGGGTTGAGCGAGATGGACACGAGCGCGCCCGCCAGGATCAGGCTCTGTCCCTCGCGCGGGAGCAGCTCGAGTCTGAGGCCCAGCGCCGCGAGCATGAAGGAGAACTCGCCCACCTGCGCCAGGCCGGCGCCGACGGTGAGCGCGGTGTTGAGCGGATAGCGGAACGCCAGCACCAGCGCCACGGCGGCGACGGTCTTGCCCAGCATGATGATGGCCACCACCGCCGCCACCCGGAGCGGTGCCGTCACCAGCACCGCCGGCTCGAACAGCATCCCCACCGACACGAAGAAGAGCACCGCAAACGCATCGCGGAGCGGCAACGATTCCTCGGCGGCCCGGTGCGCCAGCGCCGACTCGCGCATCACCATTCCTGCGAAGAACGCGCCGAGGGCGAACGACACGCCGAAGAGCTTGGCCGCCGCGAACGCCACGCCCACGGCGGCGGAGATCACCGCCAGCGTGAACAGCTCGCGCGAGCCGGTGCGCGCCACGTGCCACAGCACCGGCGGCAGCACCCGCCGGCCCGCCAGCAGCATCACCGCCACGAACCCCACCGCCTTGAGCAGCGTGACGGCAATGGTGGCCCCGAGCGACGAGCTGCTCGCGTGCGTGGTGCCGCCGAGCAGCCCGGCCACCGCGGGGAGGATGACCAGGATGATGACCACCACCAGGTCTTCCACCACCAGCCAGCCCACCGCGATGGAGCCATTGACGCTGTGGAGGAGGCCGCGGTCCTCGAGGGCGCGGAGCAGCACCACCGTGCTGGCCACCGAGAGCGCCAGGCCGAAGACCAGGCCCGCGCCGAGGCTCCAGCCCCAGAGTGCCGCGACGCCTGCACCGAGCGCCGTGGCCACGCCAATCTGCGCCACCGCCCCGGGCAGCGCGATGCGGCGCACCGCGAGCAGGTCGCCGAGGGAGAAGTGGAGTCCCACGCCGAACATCATGAGCATCACGCCGATCTCGGCCAGCTGGCCGGCCAGCGCCACGTCGGCCACGTAGCCCGGGGTGGCGGGGCCCACCAGCACGCCGGCCAGCAGGTAGCCCACGAGCGGCGGGAGGCGGAGCCGCGCGGCCACGAAGCCGAGCACCAGCGCCAGGCCAAGGCCGCCGGCCACCGTGGCAATGAGGCTGACGTCGTGGGGCACGGCGCTCCGGGGTGCGGGACCAGGTGGTGCGGCCCCGCGCGAGCGCGCGACGGGACTGCGTGAGGCAGTCCCGATCATACTCACATCCCGCGCGACGCTGGAAGGCGCGGGCCGGTGGCGGTTTTCGGCCAGGAAATGGCGCTAGCGGACCAGGCGAGCGCGGTTCTGGTGCCAGCGGAGGGCGGTGCCCTTGCCGAGCGCGTTGAGCTCGAACTCGACGGGCTCGGCGAGCGACTCGTCCTTCCGGACGCGGCGGAAGGTGGTGTCGCCGGCGCGGCGGAGGCGCGCGGCCTCGCGGAGCGGCTGGTGGCTCGGCAGCTCCACGGCCAGCAGGTCGTTCTCCCACGGGATGACGGCCAGCTCGCTGGCAAAGCCGGTGTCGTACACGCCGGCGAAGGCGCCGTGCCGGGCGGTGGTGGCGGC
>JBGAOL010000193.1:0-7732 GCA_044221825.1 Gemmatimonadales bacterium | reverse complement strand
GCCGCCGAGGCGATGCAGCCGCGCAGCAGCTCGGCGTGCAGGTCCACCGCCCGGATCACCGACACCAGGAACACCAGGAACTGCAGGTTGGTGTGGGTGTCGTCCTGCGGGTCGAGCAGGTTGTGGCCCGCGTCCGTGGACATGGACCAGTTGTTGTGCTTGCCCGAGCCGTTGACGCCCGCGAACGGCTTCTCGTGCAGGATGGCCGCCAGCCCGTGCCGCGGCGCCACCCGGCGCAGCACTTCCATGGTGAGCATCTGGTGGTCGCTGCCCAGCTGGCTCACCTCGAAGATCGGGGCGATCTCGTACTGCGCCGGCGCCACTTCGTTGTGCCGGGTCTTCACCGGCACACCGAGGGCCCACAGCTCGCGCTCCACCTCGGCCATGCAGGCAAGCACGCGCTGCGGGATGCTGCCGAAGTAGTGGTCCTCGAGCTGCTGCCCCTTGGGCGGCTTGGCGCCGAAGAGCGTGCGGCCCGTGACCACGAGGTCGGGGCGCTTCCAGTACAGCTCGCGGTCAACCAGGAAGTACTCCTGCTCCGGGCCCACCGTGGTGTAGACGCGGCCCACGTTGGTGTCGGTCCCGAAGAGCTTGAGGATCCGGAGGGCCTGCTGCGACAGCGCCTCCACCGAGCGGAGCAGCGGGATCTTGGTGTCGAGCGCCTCGCCGGTCCACGACACGAAGCCGGTGGGGATGACGAGGGTGACGGCGTTGGGGATGCGATGCAGGAAGGCGGGGCTCGTGGCGTCCCACGCCGTGTAGCCGCGGGCCTCGAACGTGGCGCGGAGACCGCCCGAGGGGAAGCTCGAGGCGTCCGGCTCACCCTGCACCAGGTCCGAGCCGGAGAAGTTGAGGATGACGCCACCCTGGCCGTCGGGCGTGATCAGGCTGTCGTGCTTCTCGGCCGTGGAGCCCGTCAGCGGCTGGAACCAGTGCGTGTAGTGCGTCGCGCCGTTCTCGATGGCCCAGTCCTTCATGGCCGCCGCGACGATGTCGGCCACGCTCGGGTCCAGCGGCTCGCCCCGGTCAATGGTCCGGAGCAGGCGCTTGTACACGTCCTTGGGCAAGCGCTGACGCATGACAGCCGGCGAGAAGACGTCGCGGCTGTACAGAGTGTCCACCGGCTCGAGATGGCCGTTGGAGGCTACGGGGGATGTCACCGGGGGAGCCCTCAGGCAAAGGGTGTGCGCGCACTGGGCGCGGACTGGCGCGGAGAAGATAGCGCCCGGTCACGGGGGGAGGAAGCCGGAGCCCATGGCCCCAGATGGGGGCGGGAAAACCAAACGGGACCGCCAAGGCGGTCCCGTTCGTCGTGCAGCCGGCGATGGGGATCGGAATCCCCGGCGGCTCAGCCCTCGCTGCGGCGGGCCGCCTTCCGGCGGCGGCGACGCGCCTCGGCCGCCTTCACGGCCTTGGCCACGCTGGGCTTGAGGTAGTGCCGCCGACGCTTGACCTCGGCCAGGATGCCGGACTTGGCCAGCTTCCGGCGGAAGGCCTTGAGCGCCCACTCGATCCGATCGTCTTCGCCGAGGATGA
Organism: Gemmatimonadales bacterium; assembly: GCA_044221825.1. Classification (GTDB taxonomy): domain Bacteria; phylum Gemmatimonadota; class Gemmatimonadetes; order Gemmatimonadales; family GWC2-71-9; genus JADJOM01. Next base: position 6,196 of record JBGAOL010000193.1, on the reverse strand, counting down.
TTTCCATGTGTCCTTACTTCCCGAGGTCGTGGACCACTGCCCGGCGCCCTGGCCGGACGGGCCTGCGTGACGAAAAAATGGGACCCGGCCACTGCCAGCTCCCATGCGACTGCCATGCTGCTGGACCACCGCCCAACGCCCCGGGCGGCAGGAGGCCAACAACCTAGCCATAAGGCCCCATCCTGTCAAACATTAGGTGTGCCGAGCCGGGCGGCTTCACCCACCGCTCACCCGGGCTTCATTCACCGGGAGCAAAGTTCTCGGACATGGCCGTGGCCCCGCCGCCGGATCGCATCGCCCTCTCCGCCCCGAACACCCTCCGCCGCCGGCTCCAGTGGCCGGGAGTCCTCGGCTTTCTGGGGGTCGGCGTCGGCTTGATCCTGGCCCCCGCGGTGACTCTCCGGCTCCTGTGGCAGGTGGTGATCCCGCTCCTCCCGGCCACCTTCTTCCTGTCGCCCTCGCTGTGGCGGGCCGCCTGCCCCCTGGCCACGGCGGGCCTGCTCGCGGTGCCCCCGGGGGAGGGCCGGGCGCTCGACCGCCCCGCCACCGAGACGGCCGGCACGGTGGGGCTCCTGCTGCTCCTCGTCCTGGTCCCCCTTCGCCATTTGGTCCTGGAGCACGACCCGCAGGTGCTCCTCCTCCTGCTCGTCGGCCTCGTGGTGCTTGCCGCGGTACTGGGCCGGGGGCACGACATGAAGGCGGGCTTCTGCAACGCCATCTGCCCCGTGCTCCCGGTGGAGCGCCTCTACGGCCAGGCCCCGCTCCTCTCCCTCGGCGACCAGCGCTGCGGTCCCTGCACTCGGTGCACCCCGGCGGGCTGCCCAGACCGCGCGCCCACGAGCGCCTTCCTGTCCATGATCGGCCCGATGGGCTGGTGGCCCGTCCGTCCGTACGGCGCCTTCCTCGCGGGTTTCCCCGGCTTCGTGGTGGGCTTCGGGCTGGTGCCGCGCGACGTGGAGGTGACCGTCCTCCAGGCCTATGGCCCGAGCCTCCTGGGCTTCGGGCTGAGCTGGCTGCTCGTGGCCACGGGGGTGCGGCTGTTCCAGTGGACCGCCCGCGCCGCCCTGCCCTGGCTCGCGTGGGCCACGGCCAGCGGGTACTACTGGTTTGCCTCGGAGAGTCTCCGGCGCGGCGTCGGGCTAGGCCCCGCGATGGTCTGGCCACTGCGGAGCGTGGCCCTGCTCGGGCTCGCGGTGTGGCTGCATCGGGCGGTGCAATTACGACAGACTAGATCGGCATTCGAGTAATCCCGGGTCGGCCCAAATTCTTGACAAAACTGTGTCAGGATGTAAACGATTACATGCGCTCGGCTGGCCAAGCCAGGCGCGGAAGGCTCCACCGCGGGTCCCCGGCCGCCGTCCACCGCCAGTGCGCGGCGCCCGTCGCTCTCCTCGCAGTGCCTAGCTGACTATGGTGACGATCAAGGACGTGGCACGGGCGGCCGGGGTCTCGGTCGCCACGGTGTCCCGGGTCTACAACAGCTCCGCACCGGTGCGGCAGGACACCCGCGACCGCGTGCGCGCCGTGGCCGAGCAGCTGGGGTACTCGCCCCACGGCGCGGCGCGCAGCCTGATCACGAGCCGCACCCACACCCTCGGTGTGCTGCTCCCCGATCTCTATGGCGAGTTCTTCTCCGAGGTGATCCGCGGCGTGGACGGCGCGGCCCAGCGGGCCGGCTACCACCTCCTGGTCTCGAGCCTGCGCGGGGAGAGCCACGGGCTCGAGGCGGCGCTCCGCTCCATGCGGGGGCGGGTGGACGGGCTGATCGTCATGTCCCCCGACCTCGACGCCGGGGCCGCCGGCCGGAGCCTTCCGTCCGGCTTCCCCGTGGTACTGCTGAACGGGCCCCCGAGCGATGCCGCCTACGCCAGCCTCGTGGTGGCCAACGCGGAGGGTGCGCAGGCGATGGTGGCGCACCTGGCCGGCCTGGGCCATCGCCGCATTGCGCTGGTGGGCGGCGCGGCCCGGAACTACGACGCCGAGGAGCGGCGCCGCGGCTATCGCCAGGGGCTCGGCGAGGCGGGGCTCCCCTGGCGACCCGACTACGAGGTGGCGGGCGACTTCAGCGAGGAGAGCGGACACGCCGCCGCGCTCCGGCTGCTGAGCCTCCCGGAGCCGCCCACGGCGATCTTCGCCGCCAACGACTGCATGGCCATCGGCGCCCTGAGCGCCTGTCGCGACCATGGGCGCAAGGTGCCCGACGACGTCGCGGTGGCCGGTTTTGACGACATCCCGATGGCCCGCTATGTGGATCCGGCGCTGACCTCCGTCCATGTAGACATCAGCGCGCTCGGCGCGCGCGCCACCGAACGGTTGCTGGACGCCCTCCGGGCGCCGGCCAACCGGGACCTTCGCCGCGAGACCCTCGCCACCACGCTCGTGGTGCGGCGGTCGTGCGGAGCGCTCACCCCCACCCCCATGAGGGAGATTCCATGACCACCCTGACCAGTGTTCGCTGGGTGCGGCGAGTGGCAGCATTGCTCGCCGTCATCCTCTGGGCGTTGCCGCTCGGCGCCCAGACTACCACCGGCACCATCCGCGGGACCATCACCTCGGGCGGCGGCCCGCTGGCGGATGCCGAGATCGCCGCCCTGAACCCGGAGACGGGCGTGACCCGCCGGGCCACGAGCCGGGCGGACGGCTCCTACGTCCTCCCGGGCCTCGCGCCGGCGCTGTACGAGGTGTCGGTCCGGCACATCGGCAACGCGCCGCAGGCGCGGCGGGTCCGGGTGCTGATCGGCGCCACGGCCCTCGAGAACTTCACCCTGAGCGAGCAGGCGGTGACGCTGGAGGAGCTCGCCGTGGTGGCGGCCCCGCCGACCATCGAGACCCGCACCTCGGAAGTGGCGACCAACGTCACCCAGGAGCAGATCGAGCGGCTGCCGACGCCGAGCCGCAACTTCCTGGACCTGGCCGCGCTGGCGCCGGGCATCACGGCGGCGGAAGACCGGGTGAACGCAACGGGCTTCCGGACCTTCCAGGGCGGCGGACAGTCCCCGAGCGCTGTAAACGTTTTCATCGACGGCACCAGCCTCAAGAATGACCTGACCACCGGCGGCGTCGCCGGCCAGGATGCCAGCCGCGGCAACCCGTTCCCGCGGAACGCCATCCAGGAGTACCGGGTCATCAGCCAGAACTTCAAGGCGGAGTACCAGAAGGCGTCGAGCTCCATCATCACGGCCACCACCCGCTCCGGCACCAACCGGTGGGAGGGGGGCGCCTTCTTCAGCTACCAGAACAAGTCGTTCGTGGCGCTCGACACCTTCCAGCGCGCCGACAAGAAGAACAACCCGAACTTCCGCGAGCCCGAGTACGCCCGCTACCTGGCCGGCTTCAACGTGGGCGGCCCGCTGATCCGCGACCGGCTGTTCTTCTTCGGCTCCTACGAGGGGAACTACCAGAACCGCGAGAACCGGGTCACGATGCTCACCCCGCCGACGGGCTTCGCCGCCCTCGACTCGGTGAACCTCACCAAGTACAACGGCGCCTTCACCTCGCCGTTCCGCTCCACGCTGGGCTTCGGCAAGCTGACCTACGTGCGCTCGCCCAACTCCACCTTCGAGTTCAGCTTCAACCGGCGCCAGGAAACCGACGAGCGCGACTTCGGCGGGACGCGGTCGTTCCAGTCGGCGGTCAACTTCCGCCAGAACGTCACGATCTCGCAGCTGCGGCACACCTACACCAGCGGCGCCTGGCTCAACGAGGCCAAGATCGACTACTCCCGGTTCCAGCGGAACCCGGAGCCGGCCACCACGGGCCTCGCGAGCCGGGTGTACCAGTACAACAACACCGACAACCGCATCGGCAGCGACCTCAGCACGCAGGACTTCGTGCAGCGGCGCATCGGCCTGCGCAACGACGTGACCTACTCCGGCTGGCGCGCGGGGGGTGAGCACGTGCTCAAGGGCGGCGTCAGCGCCGACTTCGTCAAGTACGACATCGTCAAGGACAACGACGGCACCCCGCGCTTCATGTACAAGGACAGCGTGGGCGCGCTCTCCTACGCGTTCCGGAACCCGTACCAGCTGGTCTACGGCACCGGCAACCCGAACCTGGACAAGTCCAACCTCCAGCTCGGCCTCTACCTGCAGGACGACTGGAGCCCGACGTCGCGGCTCACGTTCAACATCGGCGTCCGGTGGGACGTCGAGACGAACATGATCAACACCGACTACAAGACGCCGCAGAACGTCATCGACACGCTGACCCGCTACAACGACTCGCTGCCGAACCCGCTGGACCTCAACCGCTACATCAGCACCGGCAGCAACCGGAAGCCCGACTACGGCAACATCCAGCCGCGCCTCGGCTTCTCCTACGCGCTCGACGCGGCGGGCAAGACCACGATCTTCGGCGGCTTCGGCATCTACTACGACCGCACGCTGTTCGACGTCGCGGTGGACGAGACCCTGAAGCTCTCGCATCCCACCTACACCATCAACTTCGCCCATCCGGACAGCACCCCGGGCGCGGGCGAGGCGGCCTGGAGCGACTCGTACCTGACGGCCAGCCGCACCCAGCTCGACCAGCTCGTGGGCACCTTCGGCACGCCGGAGGCCTGGCTCATCGACAAGGACATCAAGACCCCGAAGTCGCGGCAGTGGAACCTCGGCGTGCGCCGCCTGCTCGGGAACTGGGCGGTGTCGGCCACCTACGCGGGGGTCCGCGGCACCGACCAGCTGACGCTCAACTGGGCCAACTTCGGGCTCAACCCGGATGGCTCGTGCTGCACCAGCTTCAACCTGGGCGCGCACGGCTTCAGCAACTTCATCTACAGCACCAACGACGGGAAGACGTGGTACGACGCGCTGCAGCTGCAGGTGGACCGCCCGTACCGCCGCACCAGCGAGAACTTCGGCTGGGGCGTGGGCTTCGCCCTGACCTACGCCGAGCGGGAGCTGCAGGGCGTCGACGCCCTCGGCGACCTCTTCGCCTTCCCCAACACCAAGAACATCCCGCGCCACCCGGCCAACGACGAGAAGGTCCGCGTCGTCACCAACTGGATCACCGACGTGCCGTTCCTGTACGGCATCCAGTGGAGCGGGCTCATCACCCTCGGCACCGGCAACCGCCAGGACGTGGGCTGCCCGGCCCGCTTCTGCGGCGCCGGCTACGAGCGCGGGGGCTTTACGCCGAAGCGGTACGGCTTCATCATCCCGGGGGCCTTTGCCTACCGCATGGTCGACATGCGCATCCGCAAGGACTTCCCGAACTTCGGCGGGAACCAGCTGGGCGTGACCGTGGACCTCTTCAACGTGTTCAACTTCCAGAACTACGGCTGCTACAACACCGGCTCCAAGACCGACCCGAACTTCGGGAAGGCGAGCTGCGTGGTGAGCGATGCCCGCCGCTGGCAGCTGGGCATGGAGTACAACTTCTAGTCGTCCTCACCAAGCCGCGGGGCACCTCTCGGGGTGCCCCGCGCGCTTCACCCCCTCGGGGGCACCGCATGCCGCACCTTCCCCGCCGTTGCCTGCCGCTCGCCGTTGCCTGCCTGCTCGCCGCCTGCGGCTCGAGTCCGGACCGGCCCACCGATCCCGGCGGGATCCCGCCCGAGGCGGGAGCGTTCCTCGATACGCTGGACCAGCGCACCTTCGCCTTCTTCTGGGAGCGGAGCGACCCGGCGACGGGCCTCACCCCCGACCGCTGGCCCACGCCGAGCTTCTCGAGCGTCGCGGCCATTGGCTTCGCGCTCACCGCCTACCCGGTCGGGATCGAGCACCAGTACATCACGCGGGCGGAGGGCTCGGCGCGCACCCTCGCCACGCTGCAGTTCCTGTGGAACGCGCCGCAGGGCCCGGGGAGTGCCGGCATCGCCGGGTACCAGGGCTTTTTCTATCACTTCCTCGACATGGCGTCCGGGCTCCGGTACCGGGATGTCGAGCTCTCGACGGTGGACACGGGGCTGCTCCTCGCGGGCGCGCTCTTCTGCCAGCAGTACTTCGACGGCCCAGGCACGGACGAGCTGGAGATCCGCGCCCTGGCCGACTCCCTCTATCGCCGCGTGAACTGGCAGTGGGCCGCCACGCGGCACCCGCCGCTCGTGGCCATGGGCTGGCGTCCCGAGGATGGGTGGACGCCGCTCGACTGGAACGGCTACAACGAGGCGATGCTGGTCTACCTGCTCGGGCTCGGCTCGCCGACCTTCCCGCTCGACTCGGCCGCGTGGCCCGCGTGGACGCGGACCTACACCTGG
>JBGAOL010000192.1:0-7750 GCA_044221825.1 Gemmatimonadales bacterium | reverse complement strand
GGTGGCTCAGCCCGGGATCGGCTTGCCGGCGGCCTTGAGGGTGCGGATGCGGTCGGCCACCAGCTTGCGGACGTCGGCGGAGAGCGGCGCGTAGGTGAGCTGCTGCGCCATGGCCTGCGCCTCGTCACTGATCATCCACGTGAGGAAGTCGCGGATCTGCGCGGCCTTCACCGGGTCCTTCCCGTCCGCGGGCACGAGGAGCCAGGTGAACGAGGTGATGGGGTAGACGTCGGCCCCGGCCGCGTTGGTGATGGACACCCGGAAATCGGTGCCCGCCTTGAGCTTGGCGCCCGAGGCGGCGGCGGTGGCGCCGGCCAGGCTCGGGGCCACGAAGTTGCCCGCCGAGTTCTTGAGCAGGGCGAAGGGCAGCTTGTTGGCCTCGGCGTAGATGAGCTCCACGTAGCCGATGGCGCCTTCCACCTGCTTCACCTGCTGGGTGACGCCCTCGTTGCCCTTGCCGCCCAGGCCCACCGGCCAGTTCACGCTGGTGGCGTAGCCCGCCTTGTCCTTCCACTCGCGCGAGGTCTTGGTGAGGTAGTCGGTGAAGACGTAGGTGGTGCCCGACCCGTCGGAGCGGTGCACGATGATCAGGTCGATGTCCGGCAGCTTCACGCCGGGGTTGAGCGCCGCGATGCGGCGGTCGTTCCACTTGGTGATGCGGCCCAGGAACATGTCGACGATCGTGGCGCCGTCCAGCTTGAGCTGGGCCTGGCCGAGCGACGGGAGGTTGTAGGTGAGCACCACCGCGCCGATGACCGTGGGGATGTGGACCACGTTCCCCCGCACCGCCTCGATCTGCTGGTCGTTCATGGGGCCGTCGGTGGCGCCGAAGTCCACGGTGCCCTCGGTGAACTGCCGGATGCCGCCGCCCGAGCCGATCGACTGGTAGTTGATCTGGATCCCGGTCTTCTGCTTGTAGGCGTCGAACCACTTGGTGTAGATCGGGTTCGGGAACGTGGCCCCGGCCCCGGTCAGGCGCTGCCCCATGGCCGCCGGCGCGAGCGCGGTGGCGAGGGCGGCAGCGAGGGTCAGGGAACGGCTCAGCAGTCCTGCGGACATCGCGGTCTCCTTAGGGAGGTGTCGGGGGGACCACCCGTGGTCCCACCGTATGAAGCCCGGCCCGGGTCACGGCGGGGCGTCCCCGCCGTCACGGACGGGTCACGCCGGTCAGAAGTTGACGGTCAGGGCGCTCCGGACGCCGCTGATGCTCTTGGCGCCGCTGGCCTGGAAGTCCTGGCGCTCGTAGGCCACCCGGAACTGGGCGCGGCTGCTCATGTAGAAGCCCATGCCGGCGGTCATGAGCGTGGCCCCATCGTGGTCCGCCCCGGTGTCCGGGTCCGCATAGTCGAAGCGAACCGAGGGCTCGACGGCGTAGAGCCAGCTGGTGGGGCTCGTCATGCGGACGTGGTAGGCGGCGAGGGCCTGGAAGCCGACCATGTCGTGGTGGCCGGCGGCGAACCGCTGGCCGTGCAGGTACTCCGCCAGGACGAAGAGGCCCGGCTCCCCCACCCGGTTCCACTGGGCGTCGAGGTCGTAGGCGTGGTTCCGGAAGCTCGAGTCGCTGCCCACGATGCCGTCGTGCGAGGCGTAGCTCACGCCCACGTTGAGCTTCTGCCACACATCGCCGGTGGCGCGGACCGTGAACGACTTCGAGTTGTTGTTGTCGTTCAGGCTCTCCCCGCGGCCGTTGTAGGCCCCCACTTCCACCAGCACCATGTGCCCGGCCGCATCGAGCTTGTGCTCCATGCGCACGTGCGCGCCCACGTCGTGGTCCGCCAGCGCCGCGCCGACGAAGAGGTTGTTGCTGGCCGAGCCCACGAGGCCGGGGCCGGCGCCGCGCTCGATCGAGGGGAGGTTGTTGGAGGAGGTGAGTTCATAGCGGCTGAAGGGCCGCTTCTCCTGGCCGGCGCGCACGAAGAACGAGGTGCGGGCGTCGGGCCGGGTGAGCCGGACGTCCACGTAGGCGTCGCGCAGGCGAAAGCCGCCGGACACGGTGGTGTTGCAGCTCACGGAGACCGTGTCCGGGAGCGGCCCGGTGACGACCACGGGAGCGCAGGCCGTGCTGCCCCGGAGGGCGCGGCCGCCCTCGAAGGAGGGCTGGACCACCACCGTCACGTACTCGTTGACCTGCGCCCGGGCCTCGATGCGGGCGCGCCGGGTGAAGAAGTTGCTCTCCGGTCCCGTGGTCGCCGCGTAGTCCTTGTTGCTGAAGTAGTAGAACTGGCTCTGCATCCGCCCGCCCACCCGGACCACCGGATAGGCAGCCTGCGCGCCCGCCCGCGGGGCGATGGCAACGGTGGCAAGCCCAAGGAGGGGCAGGAATCGACCGGCGAGGCGGCGCATGTGGCGTCCTTGTGACGGGTCCGTGGCAATTGTGGGCGCGAGAATAAACAGCCTGCCGCGTCACGGCAGCCTACATGGACGGTAACGCGACTGTAACGACGCCGGAATTCCGGGATTCTGGGGCCGAATTGACCCGGGATGTGCCAAGCGACCGGGGTTACCGGCCGCTCGGGGTGAAATCGCTGAAGGGATCCCGGAACAGGTCGTCCTCACTGCCCGGAAGGCCACCGGCTGGATCGCCGATGGGGATGGGGGTCTGCCGTATCGACCGTGCGCTTCCGGACCCCCCGGCGTCCGGGGCGTGAGCCCGGAGGCCCTGACTCGTATTCAGCCTCATGCTGGTACCAACTCCTCCGAAAAAGCTTCGTGCAATACCCGTCCCGCGTACTGAGCAGGCGACGTGCCACCGAAGCCGTTGAGCACCGTCGGCGGGATGTCGAGCAGGTGGGTGGGCATCCGTCCCGCCTGACCGCCGGCGATGCCTGCCCCTGCCATGATGAGCGGAATGCGGCGGTTGAGCGGATGCAGCGCATCATGGTCACGTGGGTCGACACCGCCGCCGCCGTGGTCGGCCGTCACCAGCAGCAGGGTGTCGCGCGCGCGGGCCAGGGGCGCGAGGCGGGCCACCGCCCGGTCGAGCCGGGCCGCCGCCTGCAGGTACGGCCCCGACATCCATCCCCACGCATGGCCCGCCACGTCCGTATCATTGAGGTACACAACCACGAACTCCCGGTGCGGGTTCCCTTCCACTCGTTGCCGGGCGAAGTCCACCACCGAGGCCGGCGTGGCGCCACGGGCGCAGAGGCGGGTGACCCCGCCCACGCGGAGCAGGGCCCCCGCGATCCACCGTGCCCCGGCGCCGAGCACGGGCAGGTGCACCGTGGTGCTCACGCCGAGCTGGCGGAGTTCGCGGGGGAGCGGGCGGAGACCGGGGAGCCGGGACAGCGGTGGAAGCCCCGGGCGCGTCACGCCGTGCTGCTCGGGCGTGAGGCCGGTGGCCAGTGAGGTGAGGGCGGCCACCGTGATGCTCGGGGTCACGGTGATCGCCGCGTCGGCCTGCCAGCCCCCGGCGGCGAGGCCGGAGAGGTGCGGCATGTGCCCCAGGGTGACGGTGTCGGGCCGCAGGCCGTCGAGGACCACGAGGATGATCTTCCGGTAGTTCCGCTTCACTGCCTCTCACAGGGAGGGTGAGGCGAAGGATGCGCCCTGCGTGTCACCAACCCATCAACGCGCGGTCCCGGCCCCGACACGGGGCCGCCCCATCGTGTCGTGCGATCGTGACGGAGGCGTGGCTGGCCCGCGACCTGTCACGACCACCATTCCGCGATGCGCATCCTCCTTGCCACCGACACGTTCCTGCCTGAAGTAAACGGCGTCACCACGGTCCTCGCCGTGATGCGGGATGGCCTCCGCCGGCGCGGCCACGACGTCCACGTCCTCGCGCCGGCCTACGACCATCCCACGGCGGACGAGGCCGGGGTTACGCGACTCGCCGCCGTTCCGTGCCCCGGCTACACGCAGGTGCGGCTGTCGTGGCCGTGGGGGCGCGGGCTCAGCCGGACCTTCGATGCCTTTGCGCCAGAGGTGGTGCACCTCGTCACCGAGGGACCGCTCGGCCTCTTTGGCCGGGGCTATGCGCGGCGGCACCGGCTTCCCGTCGCCTCTTCCTTTCATACCGACTTCCCGCGTTACGCGGCGCGCTACCTCGGGCCGTGGGCCGTGGCGCCCACGCGCGCATGGCTCCGCTGGTTCCACGGCGCGGCCGGCCTGACGCAGACACCGAGCGAGCAGACGCGCTCCGAGCTCCTGCAACTCGGCCTGCCACACGCCACGATCTGGGGACGCGGGGTGGACACTGCCTGGTTCCGCCCCGAACGGCGGGATGCCGCGCTCCGGGCCGAGCTCGGCGCGTCCGGCCGCGCGTTGGTGCTCCACGTGGGACGCCTGGCGGTGGAAAAGGACGTGGCCACGCTGGTGGCGGCCTTCCAGGCCGCCGAGCGGGCACTCAGCGGCCGCGCCGCGTTCTGTGTGGCGGGTGACGGGCCCAAGGCGGCCGAGGTCCGGGCGGCGCTGCCGTTCGCCACGCACCTCGGGTTCATCGACCGCAACCGGCTTGCCGACCTCTACGCGGCCGCGGACCTGTTCGTCTTCCCCTCGCCCACGGAGACCTGCGGGCTGGTGGCGCTCGAGGCGCTGGCCAGCGGCGTGCCGGTGATCGGGGCAAGGGCGGGCGGCATTCCCGAGAACCTGTGTGAGGGCATCACCGGGCGGCTGGTGGCCCCTGGCGACGTGGCGGGCTTCAGCTCGGCGATCGTGGCGCTGGTCGAGGATGCCGAACAGCGCCGGGTCATGGGGCAGGCGGCGCGGGCCTTCGCGGTGGCGCGGGACTGGGCGCGCGAGCTGGACCAGCTCGAGGCGGCCTACGCCAGGCTCCAGTGGGCGCCGAGCGCGGCGACCGTGCCGAGCAGCTGGCCCACCACCACGTCCGTGGGGTAGTGCACGCGGAGGTACACCCGTGAGGCGCCCACCGCGAGCGCCAGCAGCAGCAGCGGGATGCCCGCCACCGGCGCGGCGAGGGTGATGGCCACGGCCACCGCCATCGCCGCGCAGGCATGTCCGGAGGGGAACGAGTACTCGTCCGGGAGCGCGGCCAGGGCGGCCACGTGCGGCAGGAGCGTGCTGGGCCGCGGGCGCGTCACCGAGCGCTTGAGCGCCTGCACCACGAGATGGGACGAGAGATTGGCGAGGGTGGCCACCAGGCCGAGGGCGCGGGTGGCGGGGAGGAGCAGGAGTGCCAGGCAGGCGAGCGAGGAGGCGGTGGCGCCGCCGGCATGGGTCACGAGGCGGAAGGCGCGGTCCACCCACGGCGGGGCCGGCCAGTGAGCCAGCGCACCGATCAGCCGGTGGTCGTGACGGCCAAGGGACGTCAGCAGGGCACGCAGGTGATCCTCCTCGTGGTCATGACAGGAGGATCGCCCCGCGCGGTCACGCGCGGGGACCCGCGGGGGTCACGAGTTGGTGACGGGGACGCCGGCGGCGTCGGGGAACCAGGCGCTGATCTCGGAGCCGCGGCCGAGCTCGCTCTCCGCCCGCACGCTGCCGCCGTGGCCCTCCACCATGTGCTTCACGATGGCGAGGCCCAGCCCGGTGCCGCCCTCCTCGCGAGAGCGCGCCGGGTCGGCACGGTAGAAGCGCTCGAAGATCCGCGGCAGGTGATCGCCGGTGATGCCGGAGCCGGTGTCCCGGACGCTCACCCGGACGCCGTCCTCCTCGCGGCGGGTGCGGAGGGTGATGGTGCCGCCCTTCGGCGTGTAGCGGAGGGCGTTGTCCATGAGGTTGCTGAGCACCTGGCGGAGGGCGTCGGGGTCGGCAAAGGTGGTGGGGACCGCGAGGTCCTGGGCGAAGCGCACGCCGCGCTCCTCGGCGCGGGCGGCGAGGAGCGTCCAGACCTCGCGGCCGACCATGCCCACGTCCAGCACCTCGGGCTGGGGGCGCCAGCCGCCGGACTCGATGCGGGAGAGATCCAGGAGGTCGTCCACCAGCCGCTGCATGCGGCGGGAGTTGGCGAGGATGACCTCGAGGAAGCGCCGGGTGGTGGCGGGGTCGGTGTGGTCGCCCACCAGGGTCTCGGCGTAGCCGGAGATGGAGGTGAGCGGGGTCTTGAGCTCGTGCGAGACGTTGGCCACGAAGTCGCGCCGCACCGCCTCGAGGCGGCGGAGCTCGGTGACGTCGTGCAGCACCAGCAGCGCGCCGCGTCCGCCTAACGGGCGCCCGGTGAGCAGCACGGTCTGGCTGTCGAACTCGATCTGCCGCTGCGCCTCCTGCCCGCGCTGCACCTCCGCGACGAGCTCGCGCGCCTGCTTGGTGCGGAAGAGCTGGTCGAGGGCCGGCAGCGGCTCGTCGGGCCGGTAGCCGAGCAGCCGGCGGGCCGCGCCATTGGCGGTGACGATGCGCCCGCGCTCGTCGGCGGCGATGACGCCCTCCACCATGGCCTCCACCAGCGCCGCGCTCTCCGCGCGCTCGGCGCGCAGCTCGGCGAAGCGCTGCTCCAGCTGCTCGTGCATCTCGCGCAGCGCGTGCACCAGCGCGTCGACGTCCGGCACCCCGCTCCGGGGAAAGCGGGGCGGCGTCCCCTGCGCCATGGCGTGCGCCGCCTGCGTGATCCGGGTGAGCGGCTGCGCGATGGACCGCCCCGCGAAGAAGGCCAGCGCAATGCCCACCACCAGCGCCAGCAGCGCCGAGCCGAAGACGGCGTCGCTGGCCCGCTCCACGATCCGGCTGCCGTGGCCCACGTCGCTCGCCACGCGCACCACGCCCGGCCCGCCCCGCACGGCCACGTAGAGGAGCTCGGCGCCGAGCGTCCGGCTCAGGCGCTGGTCGCTCCCCACGCCGTGGGCCAGGGCCGACTTCACCTCCGGCCGGTTGGCGTGGCTCTCGAGCGCGCCCACCTGGGCCTCGGGCTCCTCGCTCTCGGCGCGCACGCGGCCGGCGGAGTCGATGACGGTGACGCGCAGTCCCGTCTGCTCGCCGAGCCGCTCGACGGTGGGCTGCCAGGTGAGGGAGTCGGGGCCGAGGGCGGCGGCGGCGAGGGTGGCCTCGCGCTCGAGGGTGGCGCGCAGGTCGATGGTCAGCGCGCGGCGCAGCGACAGCTCGGCCGACATCACCAGCGTCACGATGGCGAAGACCAGGACGAGGATGGTCCCCACCACCAGCCGGCCGGCGAAGGTCATGCGCGGGTCTTCCCGCGCTCGGCGTTGCGGAAGCGGTAGCCGAAGCCGCGCACCGTCTCGATCAGCTCGCCGGACTCGCCGAGCTTGGTGCGGAGCCGCTGGACGTGCATGTCCACGGTGCGGGTCTGGATGTCGGGCTGGGCCTCCCACACCGTCTCCAGCAGCTGCGGGCGGGTCTGCACCCGGCCACGGCGCTCCACCAGCGTCAGCAGCAGCTTGTACTCGGTGGCGGTGAGCTCGATCTCCTGGCCGTCGACCGACACGCGGTGCGCCGAGCGGTCGATGCTGATGGGGCCCGCGGCCAGGGTGGAGCCCTGCGCCACCGCGGGGGCGGCCAGGCGCCGGAGCAGGGCGTTGACGCGGAGCGCCAGCTCGGCCGGGGAGAAGGGCTTGGTGAGGTAGTCGTCGGCGCCGAGGGAGAGGCCGCGGATGCGGTCCGGCTCCTCGCGCCGGGCGGTGAGGAGGATGACGCCCACGTCCCGGGTCTCCTCGCGGCGGCGGAGCTCGGCCAGCACGTCGTACCCCGAGGCGCCCGGCAGCATCACGTCGAGGATCACGATGTCGGGCCGCTCCTCCCGGGCCGACTTGAGGGCGTCGGTCCCGTTGGCGGCGGTGGAGACCCGGTAGCCCGCCTTGGCCAGGTGATAGGCGACGAGGGCGGTGATATCGGGTTCGTC
>JBGAOL010000191.1:0-7768 GCA_044221825.1 Gemmatimonadales bacterium | reverse complement strand
GCTGGGCGGCGCCGTCGCGGCGGTGGAGCGGGCGGCCGCGGAGGCGCTGCCGCAGGGGGTGAACGGCGCCTTCGCCGGCACTGCGCAGGCGTTCCAGTCGGCGCAGGCGTGGCTCCTGATGCTGCTGGGCCTGGCCATCATCGTGATCTACATCGTGCTCGGGATCCTGTACGAGAGCTTCATCCACCCGCTGACCATCCTGTCGGGGGTGCTCTTCGCGGGGTTCGGGGCACTGATGACGCTGTGGGCCTTCCGGGTGGACCTGAGCGTGTACGCGTTCGTGGGGCTGGTGATGCTGATCGGCCTGGTGAAGAAGAATGCCATCATGATGATCGACTACGCCCGGGACCGCGAACTGGCCGGGGAGCCGCCGGCGCAGGCCATTCACGAGGCGGCGCTAGTGCGCTTCCGGCCCATCATGATGACCACCATGGCCGCCCTGCTCGGCACCCTGCCGATTGCGCTGGGGCACGGCGCGGGCGCTGAGTCGCGGCGGCCGCTCGGCTTGGCAGTAGTGGGGGGACTGGCTTTCAGTCAGCTGGTGACGCTGTACGTGACGCCCGTCATCCACACGCTGCTCGCCGACCTGGTGGCCTGGCGGCGGGCCCGAAAGGCGGCGCCACTGGCCGCCGGGATGGCGCCGCAGCCGGGCACCCCGCGCGCGCCTGAGGGGTGACCGGAACCGGTCCGGAGACCGCCGCTAAGCGCTTGGCCTGAAAGGGCTTGGAGGGAACGCCGGGGGGTGCCTGTCAGGGCATCCCCCGGCTATATTTCGGGCCGTCCAACTGGCCCCCTCCGGCCAGCCCGCACTTTCCCGACACCAGCGGACCGTAATGACCGGCCCATCCATGAGTGAACGCATCCTGCCTCGGCTCATCGAGGAGGAGATGCAGCAGTCGTTCATCAATTATTCGATGAGCGTGATCGTGTCGCGCGCGTTGCCGGACGTGCGCGACGGGCTCAAGCCGGTCCATCGCCGCATCCTGTATTCCATGAGCGAGCTGGGCCTGCTGCCGGGCCGCCCGTACAAGAAGAGCGCCACGGTGGTCGGCGACGTGCTGGGCAAGTACCACCCGCACGGCGACAGCTCGGTGTACGACGCGCTGGTGCGCATGGTGCAGGACTTCTCGCTCCGCTACCCGCTCATCGACGGCCAGGGGAACTTCGGCTCGGTGGATGGCGACCCGGCGGCGGCGTACCGGTACACCGAGGCGCGGCTCACCGACATCGCGGTGACGATGCTCGACGACATCGACAAGAACACCGTCGACTTCGTCCCCAACTTCGACGACCGGCTCAAGGAGCCGTCGGTGCTGCCGGCCAAGGTGCCGAACCTGCTGGTGAACGGCTCGAGCGGCATCGCGGTGGGCATGGCAACGAACATCCCGCCGCACAACCTGCGCGAGGTGGCCAAGGCGGTGCAGGCGCTGATCGACGAGCCGGAGTCGAGCATCGCGGACCTGCGGAAGTACATCAAGG
The DNA here is from genome assembly GCA_044221825.1 of Gemmatimonadales bacterium. GTDB lineage: Bacteria > Gemmatimonadota > Gemmatimonadetes > Gemmatimonadales > GWC2-71-9 > JADJOM01. The sequence goes on along the minus strand of JBGAOL010000191.1, from coordinate 6,289 downwards.
GCCCCGACTTCCCCACCGGTGCCTTCATCTACGGGCGCGACGGCATCAAGGAGGCCCACGAGACGGGCCGCGGCCGCATCCAGGTGCGGGCGCGGGCGCAGATCGAGGAGAAGGAGTCGAGCGGGAAGAGCCAGATCGTGGTCACCGAGATCCCCTACCAGGTCAACAAGGAGAACCTGGTCAAGGCGATCGCCGAGCTGGTGATCGACAAGAAGATCGAGGGCATCAACGGGGTGAATGACGAGTCCGACAAGGACGGCATGCGGATCGTCATCCAGCTCAAGCGGGACGCCATCCCCAACGTGGTGCTGAACCAGCTGTACAAGCACACGGCGATGCAGACCACCTTCGGCGTCATCATGCTCGCGCTCGACAAGGGCGCGCCGAAGGTGATGAACCTGAAGGAGATCCTCGAGCGGTTCATCGAGCACCGCCACGAGGTGATCGTCCGGCGGACCCAGTTCGACCTCGACGCGGCGCAGGCCCGGGAGCACATCCTCGAGGGCCTGAAGATCGCGGTGGACAACATCGACGAGGTCGTGGAGATCATCCGGAGCTCGGCCGACGTGCCCGAGGCGGATGCCCGGCTCCGCAAGCGCTTCGGCCTCTCCGAGAAGCAGGCCGACGCCATCCTCAACATGCGCCTGGCCAAGCTCACCGGCCTCGAGATCGAGAAGCTGGAGGCGGAGCTGGCCGAGGTGCGGGCGCTCATCAAGGACCTGAAGAGCATCCTGGCCAGCAAGCCGAAGCGGATGGGCATCCTCAAGGAGGAGATGGAGGAGGTGGCCAAGAAGTATGGCGACGAGCGCCGCACCGAGATCGTCGCCGACCAGGGCGACTTCTCGGTGGAGGACCTCATCGCCGAGGAGGACATGGTCATCACCATCTCCCACACCGGCTACATCAAGCGCATCGCGGTGAGCACCTACCGGCGGCAGCGGCGGGGCGGGCGGGGGCTGCAGGGGGCCACCACCAAGGAAGAGGACTGGATCGAGCACCTCTTCATTGCCAGCACGCACGACTACCTGATGTTCTTCACCAACACCGGGCAGGTGTACTGGCTCAAGGTCCACGAGATCCCGCAGGGCGGGCGCGCCAGCCGGGGCAAGCCGGTGGTCAACTGCATCGGCATCAAGCCCGACGAGCGGGTGGCGGCCACGGTGGCGGTGCGGGAGTTTGCCGAGGACAAGTACATCATCTTCGCCACCCGGAACGGGACGGTGAAGAAGACCTCGCTGGCGGAGTACGCCAACCCGCGCTCCACTGGCATCCGCGCCATCGGCATCGACGACGGCGACGAGCTGATGGACGTGCAGATCTGCGACGGCGACAGCGACATCTGCCTGGCCACCGCGGAGGGCATGAGCATCCGCTTCCACTCGGGCGACGTGCGCCCGATGGGCCGCACGGCCGGCGGCGTGAAGGGCATCGAGCTCGAGGGCGCCGACAAGGTGATCGGCATGGTGGTGCTGCGCCGCGACGCCACGCTGCTGGTGGTGTCGGAGAAGGGCTTCGGCAAGCGGAGCGAGCTCAGCGACTACCGGGTGCAGAAGCGCGGTGGCAAGGGCATCATCACCATGAAGAGCACCGACAAGACGGGTGCGCTGGTGGCGCTCATGGAGGTGCAGCCCGAGGATGAGCTGATGCTGATCACCAAGCACGGCATCATCATCCGCCAGCCGGTGGAGGGTATCCGGGTCATCAGCCGGAACACCCAGGGCGTCCGCGTCATGAACCTCGATGCCGGCGACGCCGTGGTGGACGTGGCCCGCGTGGTGAAGGAAGACGCCGAGGGCCCCGACGACGCCGCCAACGGCGACGCCCCGGACGCCGGCGGCGACGAATAGACGAATTCCGATTTCGTAAGCGCGGCCTATAGGCCGCGCCTACGGGGGGCGCCTACGGGCCGCGCCTACTTACCCGAACCCCGCACCCGGACTAGAATCGAGACGTGACCGCCACCCCCGCGGCCCCGCCCGTGGACCTGCCCAATCTCCGTGAGGCCCAGGCCGGGCTTCGCGGGATCGCGCGGGTCACGCCGATGGTCGAGTCCGCGGCCCTCTCGCGGATGGCGGGCGTTCCCGTCTTCCTCAAGGCGGAGCACCTCCAGCCCATCGGCGCCTTCAAGCTGCGGGGCGCCTACACGGCGCTGCGGCGGCTCTCTGCCGAGGCCCGCGCCCGCGGGGTAGTGACCCATTCGAGCGGCAACCACGGCATCGCCGTGAGCTGGGCTGCGCGGGAACTCGGGCTCCGGGCCACGGTGGTGGTGCCCGCCGATGCGCCCGCGGTCAAGATCGACGCCATCCGCGCCAACGGCGCCGAGCTCATCCTCATTGCCGACCGCGCCGAGCGCGAGCCCACCACCCAGCGCCTCATCGCCGAGCGGGGGCTGAGCTTCGTGCCGCCGTTCGACCATCCCGACGTGCTGGCGGGGCAGGGCACGGTGGGCCTCGAGATCGTGGAGCAGCGGCCCGACGTGGCCACGGTGGTGGTGCCGGTGAGCGGCGGCGGGTTCCTGGGCGGCGTGGCCACGGCGGTGCACGCGCTCCGGCCCGCGGCGGCCATCTACGGCGCCGAGCCCGCGGGGGCGGCCAAGCTCACCGCCGCCCTCAAGGCCGGCCAGCCGAGCACCATCGACAAGCCGCGGAGCATGGCGGACGGCCTGCTCTCGCCGTCGGTGGGGAAGGTGCCGTTCCAGCAGATGCGGGGGACGGTGACCGGCGCGCTGGTGGTCACCGAGGACGCGATCGGCTCGGCGGTGCGGTTCCTGTGGGAACAGCAGGGGTGGCGCGTGGAGCCGTCGGGGGCCACGGCGGTGGCGGCGGTGCGGAGCCACCCGGGCGGGCTCGCGGCGCCGGTGGTGGTGGTGGTGAGCGGGGGGAACGTGGACCCCGCCGTCTTCAGCGCCCTGACGGGGGTGGCATGAGCCTGGCTCCCAAGATCCTCGTGGCCGACGACGACCAGGCGCTCACCCGCACCCTCTCCTGGATCCTCAAGGAGAACGGCTACGAGGTGGCCACCACCAACAACGGCGACCAGCTGCTCGAGCGCCTGGCCGCCGACCCGGTGGACCTGCTGCTGCTCGACATCATGATGCCGGGCGCGGACGGCCTTCAGCTGCTCGAGCGCGTCAAGGGCGACCCGCAGCTCCGCCACCTCCCCGTCCTGATGATCAGCTCCATGCCGCCCGAGGAGGCCACCGTCCGGGCCCTGGGCCTCGGCGCCTCGGACTTCATCAGCAAGCCGTTCCGGGTGCGGGAGCTGCTGGCGCGGGTCAAGGCGCACCTGCGGGTGGGCCGCGAGCTCAACCAGGCCCGCGCCGAGGCGCACAGCCGCTCGGAGATGGTGGACATCCTGCAGGAAGTGACGGCGAGCCTCAAGCCGGAGGAGATCTACCACATCCTGGTGCGCCGGGTGGCGCGCGGGCTCAAGATCTCCAAGTGCTCGCTCATCTTCGCGATTGCGGGGGAGAACGAAGCCACGGTGGTGGCGAGCTACGAGAACCCGGTGCTCAAGGACCTGCGCATCGACCTGGCCCGCTACCCCGAGATCCGCCGCGCCCTCGACACCCGCCAGACGGTGCTGGTGAGCGACGTTTCCACCGACCCGCTCTACGAGGAGGCGCGCGCGGCGTGGGAGCAGGAGGGCTGGCGGGTGCCCACGCGCTCGGCCATCGCCATCCCGTTCGTGCTGCGGGACGGGCGGGCCGGGGTCTTCTTCCTCCGCACCACCGAGGAAGACACGCCGCTCAACGCCAGCGACCTGAGCTTCGCCGAGCAGGTGATCAAGGCGGCGACGCAGGCGCTGGAGAAGGCCTTCGACCTGGAGAGCGCCGTGGTGGGCCGCGAGCAGATGAAGCAGCTCGCCGAGACCGACCCGCTCACCGAGACGTACAACCGCCGCGCCCTGGCCGACAAGCTGGTGCAGGAGCTGGAGCGGGCCAACCGCTACCAGACCGTCCTGGCCTGCCTGATGGCGGACGTGGACAATTTCAAGCAGATCAACGACGTTCACGGGCACCTGGTGGGCGACAGCGTGCTCCGCCAGCTCGGCGCCATCCTCCGGCGCGAGCAGCGCACCGTGGACGTGGTGGCGCGCTACGGGGGCGAGGAGTTCGTGGTGCTGCTGCCGGAGACGGCGGTGGCGGGCGCCCGGATCTTCGCCGACCGCGTCATCAAGAAGGTGGCCACGCACCAGTTCGGCACCGCCGACCGCCCCATTCACGTGACCATCAGCATCGGGATTGCCTGCTATCCCGATCTCCGGGTCCAGGACGGCGAGGCGCTGCTGCAGCTCGCTGACCAGCACCTCTACAAGGCCAAGCAGGACGGCCGCAACCGGTACCGCGATTGAGCAGTCGCCGTTGTCCCCGGTGCAACCGGGTGTACGCCGATCCCGCGCGCTTCTGCCCGCAGGACGGCAGTCCGCTGGTGGAGGTGTCCGGCGCGGCCGTGCCGCAGGTCAAGCCGGCGCAGCCGCCGGCGGCCGGCCAGAATCCCATGGGCCAGACCAGCGCGGGGCTCCGCACCCTGGTGCGGCAGGCCGCGCTCAAGCGCGGCCCCGGCCTGGAGCGCGCCAGCACGCTCACCAACGCGCTGCTCGACGAGCGCTACCAGGTGGGCAAGCGGCTGGGTGAGGGCGGCATGTCCTATGTGTACCTGGCCAAGGACATGAGCAACGCCGAGACCGTGGCCATCAAGGTGCTCACGCCCAAGCTCAAGGAAGACAAGAGCAGCGTGGAGCGCCTGCGCCGCGAGGCGGGCCTGGCCATGCGGCTCGAGCACCCCAACGTCTGCAAGATCTTCCGCCTCGGCGAGACCGAGGACGGGCTCATCTACCTGGTGATGCCGTACCTGGCGGGGGAGCTGCTGTCGGATCGTGAGGTGCGGCAGGGCGCGCTGCCGGTGGACTTCGGGGTGCCGCTGCTGTCGCAGATGTGCCGGGGGCTGCAGCACGCCCACGACCTGCAGATTGTGCACCGGGACCTGAAGCCCGAGAACGTCATGCTGGTGCCCGACGACAAGTCACCCGGCAACGTGCGGGCGGTGATCATGGACTTCGGCCTGGCCAAGGAGCGCCGGCAGGAGCCCGAGGTGGCCAAGCTCACGGCCACGGGCATCGTGCTCGGCACGCCGGAGTTCATGAGCCCGGAGCAGATCCGCGGCAAGACGCTGGACAATCGCAGCGACATCTACGCGCTTGGCATCCTGGCCTTCGAGATGTTCACGGGGCAGCTGCCCTTCCAGGGGCGGAACGCGCAGGAAATGATGATTGCGCGGCTCCGCGGCAAGCCCAAGCTGCTGCGCGAGGTGAAGCCCGACCTGCCGCAGCGCCTGGAGCAGGTGCTCGCCAAGGCCATGGCCCTGGACCCGGGGGATCGCTATCCCACCATGACGGCGTTCGCCGAGGCCATCGAGGGCGCCGAGGAGAGCGGCGTCTTCGCGAAGCTCTTCCGGAAGTAGTCTCCTCCACCTCGCAGGCGCGGCCCTCGGGCCGCGCCGCTTTCATTTCCGGGATCACCGTCGCGGCGCCCCGGAACGTCACCCGGACTCCAGCGTATCATGAGGATGCGCGTGCCCGCATCCCGCCCGGTTCTCAGTCACCTCCCCTGACCGTCTCCCCTGGAGCCTCCCATGCGCCGTGGTGCCGCCTCCACGATCCTCGTTGCCGTCGCCGGCCTGCTGGCCGGTGCGCTCGGCATGTACGCCCTTGGCCGCGGGACCCCGCTGCAGCAGGCGCTGCAGATGCCCACCACCCACGGCGAGTGGACCTGGATCAAGAAGGCGACCGGCGACTCGGTGCGCGCCTACGTGGCCTATCCCGAGCGGAAGGACAAGGCGCCCGCGATCATCGTGATCCACGAGATCTACGGCCTCACCGACTGGGAGCCGACGGTGGCGGACCGGCTGGCCGGTGAGGGGTACGTCGCGATCGTCCCCGACCTCCTCTCGCCGCGCTTCGGGCAGACGCCCGCGAACGCCGACAGCGGCCGCAAGCTCACCGCGCTGCTCGACGGGCCCGAGGTGAACGCCAACCTCGATGCGACCTTCGAGTACCTGAACACGCTCCCCGCCGTGCGGCGGGACGAGATCGGCACCATCGGCTTCTGCTGGGGCGGGGGACGGAGCTTCCGCTACGCCGCCAGCAACCCGCGCCTCAAGGCGGCCGTGGTCTGCTACGGTCCGGCCGTGGATGCGGACAAGATGCCGCTGATCCGCGCCCGGGTCCTTGGGGTGTACGGCGAGAACGATGCCCGCATCAACGCCGCGCTGCCCGACGTGGAGCAGCA
>JBGAOL010000190.1:0-7895 GCA_044221825.1 Gemmatimonadales bacterium | reverse complement strand
GGTGCTGTCGCTGAAGCTGCTGTTGGGGGCGGTGACCTCCGCCAGCACCACCAGCCGGCGGCCGGCCAGGGCCGCGCGGGCGCCCGCCCCCGTCACCGGCGGGAACCCCACCCCGCCCACCAGCCGCGGCGCCACGCCGCTGTTGGCCACGGTGACCCGGGACGGCAGCAGGGTGGTCCTGAAGGAATCGCCGAGCACGGCGAGGGAGTCGAGCGCCACGGTGTAGGGGCCGGGGAGGAGCCCGGTGAAGAGCACGGCGCCGGTGTTGGTGGTCTGGCCCAGCGCCACGGTGTCGCGGCCGCTGGCGCTCAGCAGGTAGACCGTGAGGCCGGCCACCGTGGTGTCGCCGACGTTGAAGACGCCGTTCCAGTCCCGGTCAATGAAGAACTGCGCCTGCACCGCCCCGTTGCCGGGGAGGCCCACGCCGAGGTCCGCGCCGGCATTGCCGCAGGCGGCGGCGCCGAGCCCGAGGAGCGCGAGCGGGAGGAGGCGAGCGACGCGCATGGGGGCCTCGATCATGGCACCAGCCGCAGCCCGAAGCGGATCACCCGGGGGTCGATCCGCCGGCTCTGCAGCCTGCCGAAGTGCGGGTTGGCGACGAGCGGCAGGGTCACGTTGCCCAGCGCGTCGGTGGTCAGGGAGCCCGCCGGGTCCACCAGGACCAGGGCGCGGTCCACGAGCCCCACGTCGGTGGTGGCGAGGTTGAAGACGTCCACCAGCAGCTCGAGCTGGCCTCCCAGCGAGCGGAGCGGCAGCCCCACCGCAAAGGAGAGGTCGAGCGCCCGGTTGGCCGGCTCCCGGCAGCTGTTGCGTGCCGCCATGTGTCCCGACTGCTCATCGAGACATGGGTTCCGGGCCAGCAGCGCCGGCATCCCGGGAATGGTGGGATCGAGGTATGCCGGGTCGTTGCGGCCCGAGCCGTCGGCGTTGGCGTCCACGCCGGGCCGGAAGCCCGGGGTGAACGGCAGGCCGGAGCGGATCCGGTAGCGCACCCCGACGCGGAGCGGCAGCCGGCCGGCCGCGCGCCAGGTGGCTTCCACCACCGCGCGGTGGGGCACGTCGAAGTCGGAGACGCCGTAGGCCCACTCCGCCTTGCCGCTCTTCTGCCCCGCAAACGGCGACAGCTCGTCCTCGGCGGTGCCGGTGGTGGCGGTGAGCCAGTTGTCGCGGGCGCGGGACCAGAGGTAGCTGGCCGACACCGCGAGGCCGCCACCCAGGGTGGCCTCGAGCACCGCGCCGGCCTGGTAGTAGTCCTGGAAGCCGTCGGGGGCCAGGGCGGAGACGAGGTCGTACCCGGCCACGCGGCGGTTGCTGCCCGGCACGGCGGCCAGGAGCCCGCCCTCCTGCTGCAGCGTGCCGTACACCGGCCGGCCTTCCTGGGTGAGGCCGGTGGGGGCCCCCAGGAGGTTGAGGTCGGCGCGGCGCAGCAGGTAGTCGGTGTGGTGATAGCTGCCGAGCACCCGGAGCGTCCCGGTGGTGCCGAGGCTGCGCGTGAGCTCGGCATCGAGCTTGGTAGTGCGGGGCTGGTGGTAGCTGCTGTCGGGGCTGAACAGCGTGTAGCGCCGGCCCACGGTGGGCGCCACGGTGCTGTCCGGCAGCGTGGCCCAGGTGCCGAGGGCGCCCACCGCGCGGCGCACGGTGACGCCGCCGTCCATGAGCATGGCCTCGGCGAAGTACGCCGGGTTGAGCTGGCCCACCGCCTGGGTGGCGAAGAGGCTGCCGCTCCAGCCGCCCCCAGGGCGGGCCCAGTGCAGGCCCAGCCGGGGGGTGAAGCCGCGGGTATCACTCGGGACCACGTAGTTCGGCAGGCCGAAGTCGGTGCGGAACTGGGGATCCACCGCGATGTTGGCGCCGCGGGTGCCGGGGACCTTCTGCCGGTCGTAGCGGATGCCGGCAATGCCGGTGAGCCCGGGGGCAAGCCCCCACCCGACGTGCATGAAGAGGCCCGCCTCCACCAGCTTGAAGCGGGCCCGGGTGCTGGCCGCCTCGGCCACCCAGAAGGCGCCGCGCAGGTCCTCGAAGCCGTCGAGGTTGCCGAAGGTGTAGACGCCCTGGGCGCCGGCCAGGTGATCCTGGGTCCAGAAGCCGCTGGAATACTGGAAGCCGGCCTTGACCCGATGCTGGCGCCGCCGGCCGAAGCTGTACTGGAAGGCCTCCGACAGGTCCACGCCGCGATAGGTGAAGTCGCCGGCGGTGGCGGGGAGGCCGCCGAGGCCGATCCCCTCGGCCGCGAGCACGGTGCTCGGGAGGCGGCCGGCGGACCAGTCGCGGGTGGTGCCGCGGAAGCCCACGCGGAGTTCGTTGCCCCAGTCGCCCTCGGCGTAGGAGAAGCTGGTGGTGATGCCGTAGTCCTTGGCCTCGAGCCGACTGCCGGCGCCGTTGGAGAGGTCGGGCGCCAGAAGCGGCGCCCGCTCCCGGTAGCGGGCGAGGCTGGCGCGGGTGATGACGACCCAGCTCGGGCTCAGGCGCCAGTCCACCCGGAAGCCGCCGCTGCCGCCGCGGGTGTCGCGCACCACCGGGCGGGTGGCGCCACGGAGGCTGGTGCCCTGGGCCGTGGCCACGGCCTCGAGGGCGCTCGCCAGGTTCACGCTGCCGCCGTTGAGACGGGCCGAGTCCACGGTCCAGGGGTCCGCCCCGGGCAGTTGTTCCCGCTCGAGGGCGAGCCCCACGATGACGTTGGCGCGGCCCGGCACCAGGGGGCCGCTGACGGTGAAGCCCACGGCGTAGCTGGTCGCGGAGGAGTCGCCGGGATTGTCGCGGCCCGGCGTCCCGAGGCCACCGCTCCAGAATGCGAACGGCTCGGCCCGCCGGCGGGCCGTGGGGGGCCGGGAGACGACGCCGAGCATGGCACCATTGCCGCCCGACCATTCGCCATCACTGGTGGTGGTGGCGAGGACCGCCTGCTGGGTGAGCTGGCGGGCCAGGAGCGGGGTGGTGCCTGGCTCGTGGGGCAGGCCCGGATGGCGGAGCCACGAGCCCGGGAGCCCGTCGATGAGCAGGCGGCTCTGCGACTGCGGCAGGCCACCGATGGCGAGCCCGAGCCCGCGGCGGCTATCGAAGGGGGCGGCCACGAGCGCCGAGGCGCGGCCGTCCACGGTGATGCCGGCCACCGGCGCCCACCACGCCTCCGGCCCGTCTCCCAGGCGCTCGGCGATGCGGGGTGCATTGGGGGTGAACTGCTGGGTGGCCACCGCCACCTCCACCACGCTGGTGATGGGCGGCGGGCGGCGCTCCACCCGGATGGTCACGGTGGTGCGCACCTCGGCCAGCACGTCGATCCCGCGCTGGCGCAGCGGCTGGAAGCCCACCCGTTCGGCCAGCAGGGAATAGCGACCGGGCTCGAGCAGGGCGATCGAGAAGTGGCCGCGAGGATCGGTCTGGAGCTGGCGAAGTTCGAGGCCTGAGTAGTCCTCGAGAGTGAGCGTCATCCCGGGAACGGGGGTCCCGTCCGCGGTCACCACGTCGCCCTGGAGGGCACCGCCCGTCAGGCTCTGCGCGGCCAGGGAGGCGGCCGGCATGGCCCCGAGCAGGAGGACGCCGAAAGCGCACGCACAGAGGGGGCGGCGGAACACCGCGGGTCGGGCCATCGCGAATCCGGGGGACGGATGGGGAAACGGACTGACTATCCGAGTCGAGGATAGTGCAGTTATAGTGCCACGCGCGCAAGCGCTGGATTTCCGGGGACATTAAGGGAGGGCGTGTGGCACGAACACCACGACGATGGCTGGGCCCGCTCCTCACCGGGGTGGTGGTGCTGGCCATCGCGTGGCTGACGCTCCGGCCGGCGCCCAAGGATGTCGAGTCGGCGGCGCGGAGCGCCTTCCTGTGCCTGTATCCCTGTGGGGGGGAGGGGCTGCGGGACGCCATCCTGAACGTGGTGATGTTCGTGCCGCTCGGACTCGCGCTCCGCCTGTGGCTGCCGCGCGGGGTCACTGCCCTGCTCTGCGTGCTGGCCACCCTCGGCATCGAGGGTACGCAGTGGCTGGCGCTGGTGGGGCGCGACGCCAGCCTGCGGGACCTGCTCACCAACACGCTGGGCGGCCTGGTCGGCATCCTGCTCGCGGAGCAGGGGATGGCCGTGCTGCGGCCGCCGGCGCGGCGCGCGGCGCAGCTCGCCGCGGGGGCGATGGCGGGATGGCTGCTGGTGGTGGCCTTCGGCGCGGTGGGCGTGCGGCCATCCATGCCGCACACCGTGTACTGGGGGCAGCACCGGGCGGAGCTGGGGCAGTTCGAGGTCTACGAGGGGGAACTGCTCGAGTCGTTCGTGGCCGGGTTCCCCTTCCCCAACGGCCGGGTGAGCGACTCGGAGCGGCTCCGCGCGGTGCTGCTCGGCGACTCGCTGGTGGTGCGGGCCACGGTGGTGAGCGGTCCCGCGCCGGCGGGGCCCGCGCCCATCCTGAGCATCTTCGACGAGAACCAGCAGCAGATCCTGGCGCTGCTGCAGGACGAGCAGGGGCTCTCGTTCGCGGAGCGCACCGGCCTCGAGGAAGTGGAGCTGGCGGGACAGACGGTGCACCTGCCGGCCTTCCCGGGCAGCCGGCCGGGGGACACGGTACACATCGCGGCGGGACACCGGCGGGGGGAGCTCTTCCTCCGGGCCACCTCGGGGCACGCGACGCAGGAGCACCGGTGGGCGCGATCGCCGGCGTGGATCGTGACCACGCTCAACCCGTTCGTGCGGCGGATCACGCCCACGTCGTGGGTGGTGGAGGCGCTGGCGCTGGGGCTGCTGCTGCTGCCGGCCGGCTACTGGGTGGCGTGGGCCACGCGGCGCGGGAGCGCGGTGCTGGTGCTCTGCCTGCCGGTGGCGCTCGGGCTCGGCATCGCCACGCGGCTGGCGGGGATCCCGCTCGCGGCGCCGAGTCTCTGGGCGGGGAGCCTCCTCGGCGGGCTGCTCGGCTGGGCAGTGGCGCGAACCTGGGGTGGGGCGCCGCGCCCGACAGTAGATTAGGACATGGCCCTCCCCTTCCGCCGGCGGATCCTCTACGCGCTCATTGCCCTCGGCACGGTGCCGGCGGCCATCGCGGTGATCGGGTGGGCGCTCACGGTGCGCTCGCCGGCGAGCCCGGCGGAGACCACCCGCCAGGCCGTGGCCGAGGTGGCGGCGACGGGGCGGGACCTGGTGAAGACCATCGACTCCACCCGGCTCACGCCGAAGGAGCGCGAGGCGCTGGCCAGCCACACCCGCGCCCTCAACGAGGCGCTGTCGCGGGTGCAGCGGAGCGAGACGCTGGCGGCGTACTACGCGCCGACACTCGCGGCCATCATCCTGGGGCTCGGCGCGCTGGTGCTGTACCTCTCGGTGCGGCTCGGCGGGTACCTGTCGCGGCAGCTCACCAAGCCGATTGACGAGCTGGTGCAGTGGACCGGGCTCATCCAGCGGGAGGAGCCGCTGCCGGCGGAGCCGCGCGAGGGGGGCGCGCCGGAGTTCGCGGCGCTGCGGGGCGCGTTCCGCGAGATGGCGCGGGGCCTGGCGGAGGCGCGGACGCGGCAGCTGGAGGCGGAGCGGCTCCGCGCCTTCCGCGAGGTGGCGCGGCGGGTGGCGCACGAGATGAAGAACCCGCTCACGCCCATCCGCTTCGCGGTGTCGGCGCTGTCGCGCTCGGCCAAGCCGGAGCAGCAGGAGTCGCTGGAGGTGCTGCAGGCGGAGTCGGCGCGGCTGGAGCAGCTGGCGCGGGAGTTCACCGAGATGGGCCGCCTGACGGAAGGGCCGGCCAGCGAGGTGGACCTGGGCGAGCTGGTGGCGGAGCTGGTGCGGACCAGCCTGCCGCGCGGAGTGCGCACCACGCTGACGCTCGATCCCACGACGCCCCGGATCACGGGGCACTACGAGCCGCTCCGGCGCGCCTTCAGCAACCTGCTCCGGAACGCGGTGGAGGCGGCCACGGGGCCGCTGGTGCTGGAGGTGAGCTGTGCGCCGGTGGGCGGGGACGGGGCGGAGGTGCGGATCGTGGACCATGGGCCGGGGGTGGCGCCGGCGCTCCGCGAGACGCTCTTCGATGCGTACGTGACGGGCGGGAAGGAAGGCGGCCAGGGGCTCGGGCTGGCGCTGGTGCGGCAGACGGTCGAAGCGCACGGGGGGCGGATTCGTCACGAGGAAACGCCGGGGGGTGGGGCGACGTTCGTCGTCACCCTCCCCGTGCGACGAGCGTCGTCGTAGGCGCGGCCTATAGGCCAAAGCGGCGAAGGCGGATTTTTTGGCGTAGGCGCGGCCTACAGGCCGCGCGTACGAAAAAGGTAGATTGTGATTATGGGTGCGCGCGTTCTGATAATCGACGACGAACCGAACATCCGGCGGATGCTCGGGGCGCTGTTGCGCGCCGAGGGGTTCGGGGTGGAGGAGGCGGGGAACGGGTCGGCGGGGCTCATCCTGCTCGAGAAGCTGGAGCCGGAGGCCATCTTCCTCGACTTCCTGATGCCGCCGGGGCCGGACGGGATCGAGACGCTGCGGCAGCTGCGGGAGCGGGGGCTCGAGACGCCGGTCATCATGATGAGCGGCAAGGCGCAGCTGGCCGACGCGGTGCGGGCGGCGCAGCTCGGCGCGTTCCAGTTCCTGGAGAAGCCGCTGTCGCCGGAGGCGGTGCTGGTGACGCTGCGGGCGGCGCTCGAGCTGGGGAAGGCGCGCACCCAGAACAAGGCGCTGCGCCAGGCGCTGGCGCCCCGGGACGAGATGGTGGGGACGAGCGAGCCGATCGCGCGGGTGCGGCAGCTGGTGGCGCAGGTGGCGCCGACCGACGCGCGGGTGCTCATCACCGGCGAGTCGGGGACGGGCAAGGAGCTGGTGGCCGCGGCCATCCACCGCGCCAGCCGGCGGGCCCCGGAGCCGTTCGTGACGGTCAACTGCGCCGCCATCCCGCGGGAGCTGGTGGAGTCGGAGATGTTCGGGCACGAGAAGGGCGCCTTCACCGGCGCGCTGGAGCGGCGGCTGGGCCGCTTTGAGCTGGCGGACGGCGGGACGCTCTTCCTCGACGAGATCGGCGACCTGAACCTCGAGGCGCAGGCCAAGCTGCTCCGCACCCTGGAGACGGGCGTGCTGCAGCGGCTCGGCGCCGAGCAGCCGACGCAGGTCAACGTGCGGGTGCTGGCCGCCACCAACCGGCGGCTGGAGCAGGCGGTGCAGGCGGGCGGGTTCCGCGAGGACCTGTTCTTCCGGCTCAACATCTTCCCCATTCCCCTGCCGCCGCTGCGCGAGCGGCTGAGCGACCTGCCGGCGCTGGTGGCGCACCTGGCCGCGCGGGCGCGGCCCGGGCGGCCGCAGCGCTACAGCGCGGACGCGCTCCGGCGGCTCGGCGCCTATCACTGGCCCGGCAACATCCGGGAGCTGGCCAACCTGGTGGAGCGGCTGGCCATCCTGGGCGGCGAGGAGATCGGCGAGGGCGAGGTGCGGCTGGTGCTGCCCGACGGTGCCACGCGCGGCGTGGCCGCGGGGGCGCGGCGGCCGGTGGCGCCGGAGGGGGAGTCGCTCACGGAGGCGCTCGACAACTACGAGCGCGAGCTGATCAGCGGCGCGCTCGAGAAGGCGCAGGGCAACATGGCCGAGGCCTCGCGGCTGCTGCAGACCGACCGGGCCAACCTCTACCGGCGCATGAAGCGGCTCGGGCTCGAGCGGGAGGGGGCGGAGTGAGGTGGGCTCGGCTTGCGGGGGTGCACCGCAGGGGCGCGGAGACACAGAGGGCCGCAGAGGAACTGCGCTCGACAGAGGGGTTCTGCGGTCAGGCCAACCCTGCAGCGGATTTGGTGGGTGCCGGTTTGGGTTCGGCGCCGTCCCCGACCCGTGCTGCCGGGCCACCCTCCCCCACAGTACGCGGGGCCGATAGGCCCCGCTTACGCTGCGCGCAGGTCCTCCGCGGCCCTCTGTGCCCCTCTGCCTCTGCGGTAAACTCGCGCCGAGGACT
>JBGAOL010000189.1:0-8007 GCA_044221825.1 Gemmatimonadales bacterium | reverse complement strand
GAGCACGATGGCGATCTGCCGCTCCGCCGGTCCGTTCACGATCTCGGAGCCCGCCAGCGGGGGAAACGCGCCCTCCATCCCCTGCCCGTTGGCCTGGTGGCAGGTGACGCACACCGTGCCGTACACCCCGCTCGGCAGCGACTCCGCCGGCGCGAGCGCGGCGCTCGAGCTGGTGAGCAGCGCCGGCGCCGTCACCGGGGCGGCGGCGGCCGGGGCAGGCGTGGCCGGGGCCGCGCGGTGGCTCAGGGCCACGGCCAGGCCGGCACACAGGGCGAGCGGGGCGAGCAGACGGGCAGTCGACATGCGAACACCTCTGGGATGAATCGTGAGTCGTAGCCCGCGCGGCAGGATGCCGCGGGGGCGGCCGGAACCCTCCCCCGCTCGCGCAGGGAAGGACGTCAGGAAGTCCGATAGGAATGGTGGAACTGGCGGTGGGGCCGCCGACCGCAATGCCGGAGCGGGCCAGGGCCCCCTCCGGCATCAGGTGTTGGCGACAATCATGCACCCAACTTGTTCAACGTGCAAGAGTCAGAGGCTGGACGGGGCTATTCCGACGCCCGGAGTTCCTCCGCCAGCTGGGCCACCAGCCGGGCATCCTCGCTGCCGGGGGGAGGGAGCGGCGGGGGCACCGGCGAGGCGGGGGTCGTCACCGGTGGTTTCCGGCGGAGGAACACCACCACCCCGACGATCCCGGCGAGCAGCAGGACCCCGGGCCCAACCCATCCCAGCACGTCAAAGCCCTGCCACGACGGCTCGCCCAGGATGGCCTGGCCGTAGCGGCTGGCCATCTCCCGCCGGAGCGCGGCCGGGGATTCGCCGGCGTACACCCGGCGGCGGAGGGAGCGGCGGAGGGTGTCGGCGTGCCAGCTGGGGCAGGCCGGCAAGGTGAGGCCCGGGCAGAACGGACTTTGCAGGCTCGCAATCAGCTCGGCGGCCACCCGCCGCTCGGCGGCGGTGGCGCGGAGGTCGGCGTTGGCGGTGTCGAGTGGCGCAGCCTGCAGCAGGGCGGTCGTCAACAACAGCGCGGGAATGAGCACAGGCCCTCCAAGGGGAGAGAACAGAGCGGGGGTCGGTGCCTCCCGCCGCCGCCAGATGGATGCGTGGGCACCTGACGTCGTCGAGGGGTCCGTGCCCCCGCCCGGAACGTGCGCGTGGGGCGCGTTACTTGAGCTTGGCCTTCTGCAGCTCGTCCCAGGTCCACGCGGCCGTGCGCCCCTTGGTGGCGGCGCGCACAGCAGCCACTTCAGCGGCGGTCACCGGGCTCGCGGTGTTGCCCCATGACCCGCGCTCGTAGGTCAGCGTGGTGGCAATGTCCTCGTCCGAGAGCTGGCCCCAGGCGGCCATGATCTGGTTGTACTGTTTTCCCTTCACCGTGAGCGGTCCCTGCAGGCCGTGCAGCACGATGGCAATCGGCACCTCCGCCGGGCCATTCAGGATTTCAGACCCCGCCAGCGGTGGGAAGGCACCCTCGACGCCCTCGCCGTTGGCCTGATGGCAGGCTTGGCAGACGGCGTACTGGCCCTCGGGCAGGGTGGACGAGGCCGGTGCCGCAGCCGGCGTGGCCGACGGTGCTGCGGCGGCTGGCGCGGAGTCCGCGGGCGGGGCCTTGTCGCCACCACCGCAGGCCATGGCCAGAAGGGCGAGCGCGGGCAGGGTGGCAGAACGGATGATGGACATGGTCGAGTTCCTTGGCTTGAAGTCGATGGGGCGTGCCGGCCCGGATGCCGGGTGGACGCCATGCGCCAGCCCGAGGCGCGGGGGCGCCCAGGTGGCTGAAGTCAGTGAATGGGGAGCACGTAGGGTGGCCGGCGCGGGGCCGGACCAGGGATCAGCTCAGGCTAGGCGGGGGGCGCTGCGCCTGCGGGAGGACCCAGATGGAACGGCTCGGGATCAGTCCGGTGAGCGTCACGAGCGGCGTCACCGGCGGGAGGACCGTTTCCACGAGGACTGCGGCCGTGCTCGCGGGGAGGCTCGCGGCAGCCGTCCCGCATGAATCACCGACGCAATGGCACCGCCGGGGACCCTGCTGTGTGGGTGATGCCGGGGTGCCGTCGTGATGGTGCTGCCCGTGGTGCGCCGTCATCTCGGCCACCATGGCCGCCGGGTCTTCCACCGTGCCGCACTGGTGGAGCAGGCTCGACGCCACCGAGCTCGTGCCGAAGAGCACGAGCAGCATGGCGGTCGTCAGGCGGCGGAGGAGGAGCACCATGCCCGCAATGTGGGCGGGTGGCTGGGACCCGGGCAAGGGTCGTGGCGGTTCAGCCTGAACGCCTCTTCACCCCCGCCTCATTGCCGCCCATTTGACACCTCCCGGACCGGGCGGCATTGTAGCCCAACCCCTTCAAGGAGGTCGGCCCCATGCGGGTCTATGGCACAAACGCCATCCGCAACGTGGCTTTCGTCGGTCACGGTGCGGCAGGCAAGACGACCCTCGCAGACGCCCTGGCGTTCGTTTCCGGCTCGAGCAAGCGCCACGGGTCCATCCAGGAAGGCACCACCCTCACCGATTACTCCGCAGACGAGATCGAGCGCAAGCACTCGATTTCCCTCGGCGTCGGCATCGCCGAGTGGCAGGACACCAAGATCAACCTCATCGACGCCCCGGGCTTCCTCGACTTCCTCGGCGAGGCCACCGCGGCGCTCCATTCCGCCGACTCGGCGGTGGTGGTGATCAACGCCACCGGCGGCGTGGAAGTGGGCACCGAGAAGGTCTGGGAGATCTGCGACCAGCTGCACCTCCCCCGCCTCCTCTTCGTGACCCAGATGGACCGCGAGCGCGCCAACTTCGAGCGCGTGTTCGACGACGTGAAGGCGCACCTCTCGCCCAAGGTGGTGCCGGTGGAGATCCCGGTGGGCAACGGGGCCGACTTCCATGGGATCGTCAATTTGCTCACCGACGAGACCCAGCTCTACAGGAAGGGCACCAAGACGGGCGAGTTCGACACGGGCCCGCTCCCGGAAGAGTCGAAGGCCGCCTACGCCAAGTACCACGAACAGCTGGTGGAGGCCATCGCCAGCACCGATGACGCGCTGCTCGAGCGCTACCTGGGCGGCGAGGAGCTCTCGCGCGAGGAGATCGTCAAGGCGCTCAAGAAGGGTGTCCTTTCGGGCGAGATCGTCCCGATGCTGGTGGGGAGTCCCACGCTCACCTACGGCATGCGGGCGCTGCTCACCGAGATCGTGGACCTGCTCCCCTCGCCGGCCGAGGCGCCCATCCCGGGCGGCGCACCGGACGACGCCCCGCTGGTGGGCCACGTCTTCAAGACCATCTCCGAGCCCCACGTGGGCGACGTGACGCTCTTCCGCCTCTATCGCGGCAGCATCAAGAACGGCGACGAGGTCTGGAACCACGAGCACAACGTGGCGGAGAAGCTGAACCACCTCTCGGTGCAGCAGGGCCGCGAGCGCATCGAGGTCCCCGAGCTCCACGCCGGCGACATCGGCTCGGTGGCCAAGCTCAAGGACACCCACACCAACGACACCTTCTGCACCCGGGACCACCCGGTGCACATGGAGCCGATTCCCTACCCGGAGGCGGTGTCGAGCAGCGGCGTGCTGGTGAAGAACCGCGGCGAGGAGGACAAGCTGGCGGCGGGCCTGCACAAGCTGCACGAGGAGGACCCGACCTTCCACTTCGAGTACAGCTCCGAGCTGCACCAGACGCTGATCCATGGCCGCGGCGAGCGGCACTTCGAGATCATCCTGGGGCGGCTGGAGAAGAAGTTCGGCGTGCACGCCGAGCTTACGCGTCCGCGGGTGGCCTACCGCGAGACGCTGCGCGGCAAGGCCGAGGGCCAGGGCAAGCACAAGAAGCAGTCCGGCGGCCGTGGCCAGTACGGCGACTGCTGGATCCGCCTGGCCCCCAAGCCGCGCGGCACGGGCTACGAATTCGTGGACAACATCGTGGGCGGCGTGATCCCCAACAAGTACATCCCGGCGGTGGATCGCGGCATCCAGGAGGCGGCGGTGCGCGGCGTCATCGCGGGCTACCCGCTGGTGGATTTCCAGGCCGAGTGCTTCGACGGCTCGTACCACGACGTGGACTCGAACGAGATGTCGTTCAAGATGGCGGGCATCCTGGCGTTCCGGACCGTGGCGCCCAAGGCCCGGCCCGTCCTGCTCGAGCCCCTGCACATGGTCACCGTGCGCATCCCCGGAGACTACCTCGGCGATGTCATGGGCGACCTGTCCTCACGGCGTGGCCACATCCTGGGCACCGAGCCCGATGGGCGGCTGACCAGGATCAACGCCATCGTCCCTGAGGCCGAGATGTACCGGTACTCGACCCAGCTTCACTCCATCACCCACGGCCGCGGCACCTTCCACGAGGAGTTCCACGGCTATGCGGAGGCTCCGCCGGACGTCACCCAGAAGGTTGCGGCCGAACACGCCAAGGAGCACGGGAAGGACAAGGACGAGGAGTGATCCAGCCGGTGGCTGGTCCTGAAGCGGGACGTGCCCTGGTGAGGTAACCACAGAGGCACAGAGGGCACGGAGGTCACAGAGAGAAACAACAGTTGTTGTCCTCTGTGACCTCCGTGTCCTCCGTGCCTCTGTGGTCCCTCACACCGTCAGGCAGCAATTCAGGGGACCGTACCACGTGCACGAAAGGGGGTAGTCGATGTTCAGGATCCGGTCGGTGGCATTCGACGACGGGGAGGCGATCCCGGCAGCGCACACCTGCGAGGGCGAGAACCGCTCGCCGATGCTGCATTGGGAGGGGGCGCCGACAGGGACGCAGAGCCTGGCGCTCATCGTGGACGATCCCGATGCGCCCGATCCCGCCGCCCCCAAGATGACCTACGTGCACTGGGTGCTCTACAACATCCCTCCCGACTGCACCGGCCTGGCCGAGGGCATCGAGGCCACCCGGTTGCCGGCAGGGGCACTCGAGGGGCTGAACGACTGGAAACGTCCCGGCTACGGCGGCCCCTGCCCGCCCATCGGGCGGCATCGCTACTTCCACAAGCTGTATGCGCTCGACGTGAAGCTGCCGGACCTGCAGCATCCCACCAAGGCCGCCCTGGAGGCCGCCATGGCCGGTCACGTGCTGGGCGAGGCCCGGCTGATGGGCACCTACCAGAAGCGGCGATAGCCGCGGCCCGCGATGGCGCTATCTTTGGGCCGTCCTCCTTCCCGGGATTGCCCATGGCCTCGCGCGCGCTGACCGTCCACTCGAGCCTCACCACCACCACCTTCACCATCGAGGGCTACCGCGTGGTCCAGACCCTGGGCGTGGTCCGGGGGATCACCGTGCGGTCCCGTTCGGTCTTCGGCACCGCCTTCGCCAGCCTGCAGACGGTCTTCGGGGGCAACATCACGATGTTCACCCGCCTCTGCGAGGCGGCGCGGGAGGAGGCGTTCAACGTCATGATCGCCCACGCCGAGGAGCTGGGGGCCAACGCCGTGATCGGCATCCGCTACGATGCGGGAGAGTTGATGAAGGGGGTCACGGAGGTGCTCTGCTACGGGACGGCCGTGCTGGTGGAGCCGGCCTGATCCCCGCAGGCGAAGCCCGGATAAAGATGCAGGTGTATCGCGGCGTGCCACCCCGGCACGCCGCGTTGCATTCCGGGGGATGGCCCTGGCGGCGAACTCGTTGATTTACAACGACTGCGGTGCGCCGGTGCGATGGTGTGGGATCTGCATCACCGGGCGGATGGTCGGCGGACGTTCACAGCCATTTCATGCGACTTCCGTAGAGTTCCATACATCCTCAGCCCATCCCGTGATGGAGCGCCCATGCTCGTCCTGCTCGCGCTGCTCGCAGCCCCGGCCGATACCGGCCTCGTGACCCCCGATTCCGGGGCGGCCGTCCCGGCCCTCGCCCCAGTGGTGGTGCCCGTGCCGAGCCTGGCGCCGAGCTACGACAACCTCGGCTCCTTCCACGTTTCGGCCGAGCCGCTGGTGCCGCTGGCGGCCGCGCCGGCCTGGGTGGAGGAAGACACCGTGACCCGCCGGCGCCGGGCGGTGGAGCACTCGAGCGGCTACTACACCCGCCGGGAGATCCACGAGATCGCGAGCTACGCCACCATCCCGCTGTTCGCGGCGGAGTACTACGTGGGCCAGCGGCTCTATACGGGTCATGAGAACCTGCGCGGCGCCCACTCCGCGCTCGCCGCCGGGATCGCGGGGCTCTTCGCGGTGAACACCGTGACCGGCCTCTGGAACCTCCTGGAGGACAAGCAGCCGGAGGGCCGCACCCGCCGCTGGGTGCACGGGCTCGCCATGCTGGTGGCCGACGCCGGCTTCGTGGCCACGGCCGCCACCGCCCCGGGCGATGACGGCAACGAGGGCGGCAACCGGAGCCTCCACCGCGGCCTCGCCATCACCTCGGGCAGCGTGGCGCTGGGCAGCTACCTCATGATGCTTCTCTGGAAGGACTGACACCCATGACCATCGTGCAGCAGGCGGCCGCCGTGGTGGCGCCGTGGGCCAGCTTCTACGGCAACAGCCGCGTGGCAGAGACGCTGGTGACCTTTGGGCACTTCGGCGGGATGATGACGGCGGGCGGCTTCGCGCTCTCGGCGGACCGGGCCACGCTCAAGGTGGAGGGCGCCACCGGGGACCAGCGCCTCCGGCAGCTCCACGACCTCCGCTCGGTGCACCCCATCGTGGTGGGGGCGCTGGTCGTCACCACCATCAGCGGGCTGCTCATGTTCGCGGCCGACCTCGAGAACCTGGCGGTGATGCCGGCCTTCTGGGTGAAGCTGGCACTGGTGGTGGTACTGCTCGCCAACGGCGCGCTGATGCTCAACGTAGAGAAGGGGCTCGAGCGGGTGGCCGGGCAGAACGCGCGGGCCTGGCGCCAGCTGCGCTACGCCTCGGTGGCGAGCCTGCTGCTCTGGTTTGCCGTGGTGCTCGTCGGCTCCTTCCTTCCCAACGCAGGCTGAGGTCACGCACCATGTCGGATTGCAGTGGAGGCTGCCGGTCGTCCCGTCGCGACTTCCTGGTCCGTGCCACCGGGGCGCTCGCCGCCGCGCTGGCCACGCTCCCCCTCACCAGCCGCGAGGCGGCGGCGCTCCCCATGGCGCTCGGCTCGGCGCTCCGCCGCCGGGGCGCCACGGTGAACTACGCCATCCCCGCGAGCGACAGCGCCACCATCGACCGGGACAACGAGGTGATCCTGGTGCGCTGGAAGGGCGCGGCGTACGCCTTTGCGCTCAGCTGCCCGCACCAGAACACGGCGCTCCGCTGGCAGGAGGCGGATGCGGTGTTCCAGTGCCCCAAGCACAAGTCGCGGTACCAGCCGGACGGCACCTTCCTGAACGGCCGCGCCACCCGCAACATGGACCGCTTCGCGATCGCGCACGCGGGGCACGAGCTGGCGGTGGACGTGGACAAGCTCTACGAGAGCGACAAGCAGGCCGACCTCTGGAAGGCGGCGACGGTGCCGGTGTAGGGCCGGAGGGGGAGCTTCATGCTGGGGCGCGGGGCCTGGGGGGCGCGTGGAGGGCTCTCGCGTGGGCGGGCTGCGGTGCGACTCAACGCAGAGACGCAGAGGTCGCAGAGGGCCGCAGAGGAACTGCGCGACAAGCATGGGCTCACCGCAGGGTGAGCCCGTGTTGCTTTTGTGGGTGTGAGTTCGGGTCCGGCAAGGCTCCTTCCTTACGCGGAGCCCCACCAAAATCACCAGAGCCCGGGTCGGCAACACACCGATCCGGGCTCGATGCCCTCCGTGGCCCTCCGCGTCTCCGCGCCTCTGCGGTGAACCTCACCGAACCCCGCCCGCGATCAGGCAAGCTCCCGCAGCAGCGCCTCCCGCAGCCCCGTCGCGCCGAGGCGGTCGAAGCGGGCGATGGCATCGTCGCGCTCCTGGCTGGATTCGGCGGAGCGGCCCAGGCGGTGGAGGGCCACGGCGGCGATCGCGGCGCACTCGGCCTCGAGCTGGGGCAGGCCCAGCTTCGCCGCCTTGGCGCGCGCGGCGAGGGCCAGGGTAGCGGCCTCCTCCGGCTGGCCGGCGCGGAGCGCGAGGCGGGCGCGCAGCCGGCCGATGTCGGCCTCGCC
>JBGAOL010000188.1:0-7924 GCA_044221825.1 Gemmatimonadales bacterium | reverse complement strand
CTGCGGCGCGGACAGCGCCACGGTGCTGGCGCTGCACGCGTTCTTCGCGCCGTCGCTCCGGCAGATGGGGCTCGAGCGGCTGCTCGAGACCATCGAGATGCCGCTGGTGCCGGTGCTGGTGGACATGGAGTGGGACGGGATCCGCATCGACCGGGCACTCTTCAGCCGGCTGGCGCAGGAGCTGACGCAGGACCTGGCGGCGCTGGAGAAGCAGGTCACCGAGGCCGCGGGCGGCGTCCAGTTCAACCTGAACAGCCCCAAGCAGCTCGCGGTGCTCCTCTTCGACAAGCAGCAGCTGCCGGTGCTCAAGAAGACCAAGACCGGCCCCTCGACCGACGCGGACGTGCTGGAGCAGCTGGCGGCCATGGGGCACAAGGTGCCCGAGCTCATCCTGCAGTACCGCGAGGTGCAGAAGCTCAAGAGCACCTACGTGGAGGTGCTGCCCCAGTCGGTGCACCGGGACACGGGGCGCATCCACACCAGCTTCAGCCAGATCGGCGCGGCCACGGGGCGGCTGAGCTCGTCGGACCCCAACCTGCAGAACATCCCGGTGCGCACCGAGCGCGGCCGCGAGCTCCGCAAGGGCTTCGTGCCGGCGGACGGCTGCCGGTTCATCGTGGCGGACTATTCGCAGATCGAGCTGCGCCTGATGGCGCACCTCTCGGGCGACCCGGCGTTCGTCACGGCGTTCCGGCAGGGCGGGGACATCCACCGGCAGACCGCGGCGGTGATCTTCGGCGTGCCGCTGGCCGAGGTGACGTCCGAGATGCGGGCCCGGGCCAAGACCATCAACTTCGGCACCATCTACGGGCAGGGGCCGTTTGCCCTCTCCAAGCAGCTCGGCATCTCGCAGGACGATGCGCGGCAGTTCATCCAGCAGTACTTCGAGCGCTTCGCGGGGGTGCGGGCCTACCTGGACGCCACCGTGCAGCAGGCGCGCGAGCACGGGTATGTGGAGACGCTATTTGGGCGGCGGCGCTACATTCCGGAGATCAACGACCGTAATTTCAACATGCGGGCCTTCGGGGAGCGCACGGCCCAGAACTCCCCGCTGCAGGGCTCCGCCGCCGACCTCATCAAGATCGCCATGATCCGCATCCACGCCGCCCTCCGGGCGGAGCGGATGGCCACCAAGCTCCTGCTCCAGGTGCACGACGAGCTGGTGCTGGAGGCCCCCGAGGCGGAGGTGGCGCGCGCGGTGACCCTGGTGAAGACCCACATGGAAGGCGCGGCCGAGCTCACGGTGCCGCTGGTGGTGGACGTCGGGGTGGGCCCCAACTGGCTGGAGGCAAAACAGTGACGCGTCGCGGCTTCACGTTCATCGAGATCCTGGTGGTGATGATCGTCATCGGGATCCTCGCCACGCTGGCCTTTGCCCGGCTCCAGAGCAGCAAGGAGAAGGGGACGGTAGCCAGCATGACCTCCGACCTCCGCGCGGTGGCCGAGGAGCAGGAGGCGTACTACTTCCAGCACCGGGTGTACGCGCCGGCCACCGACTCCCTCAACCCCAACTACTCACCCGGCAACGTGGTGACGATCACCGAGGCGAGTCCCGGCGGATGGTCGGCCAACGTGAGCAACCCGTCCACCCCGAAGCGCTGCTTCATCGTGGTGGGCAACGCGGCCCCGCAGGGCACCGCCGTCAACGACGGCCTGATCAGCTGCTCCTGACGCCGGGCGCGCCGGGCCAGGACGAAACGGGCCGCCTCCCGCAGGGGGGCGGCCCGTGGTGCATCAGGGTGCATCAGTCGGCGGCGCGCGTCACCAGCACCTGCAGCTCGGTCCAGCCGTCCACCTGGTAGTACTCCACCCGCAGCCGGTGCCGCCCGCCGGAGAGCGGCACCTCGTCCACGATGGACTCGTGCGGGGCCCAGCGATCGATCACCAGCCGCCCATCGAGCCAGACCCGGATCCCGTCGTCGCTGATGGCGCGGAGGACGTAGCGGCCGCCCGGCAGCTTCACGTCGGTCTCGGCCCGCGCGCCCCAGCGCTCGAGGGGGATGCCCGCGACGGTGGGGCGGTACCACATCCACTCGAGCGGCTGCGGCGGCGGCTCCACCAGCGCGGGGCCGGCCAGGCGGGCCTGGAAGGCGGTGGTGTCGCTGCGCGGGTCGCTGGTGGAGTCCCACGCCACCACCTTCACCCGCCAGGCGGCGAGCGGCTGGAAGTGCGCGTAGCGGAAGCGCACCGGCTGGCCCGCGTCCCGCACCACGCCGCCGGGCGACACGGTGCGGGCGCCGCGGTACTCGAGCTCCACCGACCAGTCACGCGCGGCGTCCGTCGTCGGTGTCACCACCAGGGTATCTCCCACCGCGCCCTGGGTGGCGGAGAGGGTGGCGACGCCGCGCCTGCCCACCACCCGCCACCGGCCTGCGGGGCCGAGGACCTGCAGGCGAAGCGGGTTCTCGTCGCGTCGGCCGGCGGGCCAGAGCTTGGGGGACTGCCAGTCGTACGGGCCCCACTGGTCCACGATGATGGTCTGGCGGCCGCGGCGGGCATCGTCGGCCAGGAAGGGGAGCTGGCCGTCGGCGAGCTGCGGCGCCACGTCCCACGCGCCCCGCACCAGGCCCTGGGCGCGGCCGCGCTGCCCGGGGTAGCCCGCGGTGTCCACCTCGAAGCCGGCGCTGTCGCCCTTGAGCACCCGGGCGGTGTCCACCGCCTCGAGCACGTTGCCCGCCAGCACCAGGCCCGTGGTGGCCTCGGCGCGCAGCGCCACGCGGTTCCCGGTGAAGCGGTTGCCGGCGATGTCCCAGTCTCGGCTCCGGGTGTCGCGGTACTTGGGATAGCCCCAGTCCGACGGCTCGATGGGATTCCACCAGAGGCGGATGGCGGTGGTGTCGCCGCGGAAGTCGTTGCCTACGACGTGATTGTCCTGCCCATGCTCGATGGCGATGGCGATGCGGTTGTCGCGGAAGTCGTTGCCCACGATCCACGAGCCATAGCTGTACCCGCCCCACAGCCCGTGCGTGCTCCCCCACACCCGGTTGGCGATGAAGCGGTTCCGCGAGAACGTGGCCTCCATGCCGTTGGTGGGGGCGTGGGAGAAATCGTTGGCGAGGAACAGGTTGTCGTTGGAGCCGCCGAGGCCGCCGTCCATGGTGGACTGGCCGGCCCAGAGGAAGAGGCCGTCGCCGCCGTGGGTCATGGAGTTGTAGGCCACGACGTTGTGCGAACTCTGCTCGAACATGAGCAGCGCCGCCGAGTCCTGGCCGCGCTGGTAGAACCCGTAGCTCGAGCCGCGGACGCAGTAGTCCACCCGGTTGTGGCGGATCCGGTTGTAGCTGGCGCGGTAGAGCCCGATGCCGACGCCGGAGAGGAAGGAGAAGTCGTTGTTCCAGACCTCGAGCTTGGTGCTGCGCACCAGCAGGAGGCCGTTCATCCCCTGCCGCACCGTGTTGCCACTGATGGAGCCGCCGGTGACGTCCACCAGGTAGAAGCCGCCGCCGTAGCGCAGCCACTCGTCCTGCTCGTTGTGGTGGTAGTAGAGCCAGTCCACCAGGCTCTCGTGTTCCACCACGCTGTGGAGGCGAGGCTTCCAATTGTGGCTGGCGTCGTTGCCGGTGAGCGTGAGGTCGTGGGTGCCGCGGGCCAGCACCGCCACCTTGTAGCCGCGGAGCGTGGCGCCGCGCACGGTGACGTGGGTGCCACCCTCGATGCGGATGGCGGTGCCCTGGAACTCGTCGGGGGGCCCGGCGGGATCCCCGCCCTCGAGGACGACGCCCGTCAGGTCCACGTCGAGGCTGTCGCCGCGGATCGGGTGCTGGCCATGCAGTTCCTGGGCTTCGGCCTGGCGGTGGCGGTGCTGCTCGATGCCACCATCATCCGCATGGTGCTGGTGCCCGCCTTCATGCACCTGGCCGGCCAGTGGAACTGGTGGCCGGGCGTGCGCCGCAAGCCGCGCTAGCCCCCGCGCGTGCGTGCGGAGCGGCGGCGCTGCGCTCCGCCGGCTCGATCAGGACCTTCGCGCGCGATCCTGGAAATCCAGTCGGCGGAGCGCAGCTCCGCCGCTCCGCACGCACGTGCGGGGGCTAGCGCGGCTTGCGGCGCACGCCGGGCCACCAGTTCCACTGGCCGGCCAGGTGCATGAAGGCGGGCACCAGCACCATGCGGATGATGGTGGCATCGAGCAGCACCGCCACCGCCAGGCCGAAGCCCAGGAACTGCATGGCCAGCACCCGCGCAAAGGCGAAGACGCCGAAGACGAGGATCATGATCAGCGCGGCGCTCGTGATCACCGAGGCCGTGGCCGAGAGGCCCTCCTCGGTGGCGCTGGCGTTGTCGCCCGTCTTGTCGAACGCCTCCTTGACCCGCGCCAGCAGGAACACCTCGTAGTCCATGCTGAGCCCGAACACCACCGCGAACACCAGCACCGGCACCACCACGAAGATCGCGGATGTGGGCCCGTCCAGGTGGAAGAGGCCCGCGCCGAGCCCGTGCTGGAACACCAGCACGATGAGGCCGAAGGTGGCGCTCACCGAGAGGGTGTTCATGATCACCGCCTTGATGGGCACCAGCACCGAGCGGAACACCAGCGCCAGCATCAGCGCCGTGGTGGCCAGGATGCCGAAGACCAGCACCGGGAAGCGGTCCAGCAGCATCTCCTGCAGGTCGAGCGCGCCGGCGGTGTAGCCGCCCACCAGGATGGTGGCGTTCTTGAGCTGCTTGGGGCGCGCCGAGTCGGCCAGGGTGCGCGCGCGCTTCGAGACGTCCATCCCGCTCGTGAGGCTCGTGGTGTCGCCCAGGATCACGTCGAGGACGGCCACCCGCTGGTCGGTGCTCAGGTAGGCGTCGATGAAGTCGCCGTACTCCTGCCGGGCGATGGAGAGGTCGCTGTAGAGGATGGAGTACTGCAGCAGCGAGGTGCCGGGCTCGAGGTCCACGATGCTCCGCACCTGCGTCACGCGCGGGTCGGCGCGGAGCGAGTCGGAGAGGGTGCGGAGGCCGCGGAGCGCCGCGGTGCTGGTGGCCCGTTCCCCCTCGGGGAACTCCACCACCACCTTGACCGGCAGGATGATGTTCGAGACGCCCATCCGGTCGAGCGCGGCCACGCCCTGGCCCGCCTCGGTGGCCGCCGGCCACCAGTTGCGCGAGGGCAGCCCGATCTTGAGCCAGAACACCGGCAGCGTCAGCAGCGCCACGATGGCCCCGCCGATGCTGAGCGCCCGGAGCGGATGCCGCGACAGCCCGCGCGCCCAGCGCTCCCACGCCCCCGGCGCGTGGTACCACGTGAGCCGCCGCGCCAGCCACCTCGGCCGGTCGATCTGCCGGCCCAGCACCGCCAGCAGCGCCGGCAGCAGCGTGGTGGAGAGCGCCATGGCCACCGCCACCACCACGAGGCCGCCGATGCCCACGCTCTGCGTCTCCACCAGCGGCGTGAAGAGGAGCGCGGCGAAGCCCACGACCACCGTCATCCCCGAGGTGAGCACCGCCACGCCGGCGGTGCTCAGCGCGCGCGCGGCGGCCTCGCGCCGGCGCAGGCCCTTGTTGAGTTCCTCGCGGAACCGCGTCACGATCAGCAGCGAGTAGTCGATCCCCACCCCGAGGCCGAGCATCGTCGTCATGTTGAGGACGAAGATGGACATCGGCGTGTACTGCGAGAGGATCACCACCACCGCCAGCGTCACCCAGATGGCCAGGAACCCGACGATGAGAGGCAGCACCGCCGCCACCAGCGCGCCGAAGGCCAGCAGCAGGATGCCCGCGGTGAGCGGCAGGAGCCGTACCTCGCCCTCGCGACTGTCGGCGGCGGAAACCTGCTTGATGTCGAGGTCGAGCGGCGAGCGGCCGGTGACGTGCACCTGGTGGGTGGTGCTGTCCACGTGTGCGGCGCGCATGGCCTGCGCCACCAGCCGGCGCGCGGGGACCACGAGGCGCTGCACGCTGTCGCCGTTGGGCGCGTCGATGGCCAGGCCCACGAACGTGGCCTTCCCGTCGGCGCTCCGGAACGTGGAGTCGCCGGTGCTCCGGAAGCTGGCGATGGTCGAGATCCACGGCTGGTGCTCGAACGCCGCGATGAGGCTGTCGAGGAACACCGAGGTGGGCGCGCTGTCCACCGAGGCGGGCGCCTCGATGGTCACCACGAAGACGTCGTTGAGCGGCTTGCCGAAGCGCTCGCGGATGGTCTGCTCGGCGGCGCGGCTCTCGGTGAGCGCCTTGCTCCCGCCGGAAACGTTGAGCACCTGCACCACCTGCGGTGACTTGGCCGCTGCCAGCCAGCCCACCACCGCCCAGAAGACGATGATGACCCAGCGCCAGCGGATCAGGGCCCGCGAGATGGGGGACTCGACGTGCAGGAAGCGCTCCGGCTACAGGCGGATGGCGGGCCAACAGGTGGGCGAAAACCTAGGGGCCCCTCCCCCGTGACGCCAGCCGTAGCGAGGGCGTGGGCCATCCCCCGATATTCGAGGCCGTCATGATCCGCCGCCTCCTTGCCGTCCTGCTGGCCCTGCTCGTGGTCCTGGTGCTGTCCGCCAAGGCCCGCCCCTGGCTGGCGGCCCCCTCGGACGGGGCGCCACCGCCGGCCACCAGCACCAGCACCGGGGCGGCCACCATCCGCACCCCGCACGAGGTGACGGACCGCCCCCCGGTGCCGGCGCCGGCGGTCCCGCTCCTCGACTCGGTCACCCGGCTCACGGTGCGGCTCCAGCTCACCGGCGAGGGTGAACGGCACTTCCTCGATTCGCTGATGGTGGAGACCGACTCGATCGTCCGCCGCTGGAACGCGGATGGCGGGCACCTGACCTACGCCATCATCCCCGGTGGGCCCACGAGCTTCCTCCCCGAAATGGTTCAGGACGCGCGCTGGGCCATCGATACCTGGTCGCCGGCGGTGGTGGGGCTGCCGTTCCTCGAAGTGAAGGACACCACCGAGGCGCGCCTCATCATCCGCTGGACCGACACCCTCTCCGCCGAGCGGGCGGGCGTCACCGATGTGGTGTGGGACCAGGCGGGCCGGATCCACCGCGCGGCCGTGCTGCTCGCCACCCGGGCGCCCGCCACCGGCCGGCCCCTCTCCGAGGAGATCCGCCGCGCCGTGGCGCTGCACGAGATCGGCCACGCCCTCGGCCTCCCCCACTCCGCCGATCCCGGCGACGTGATGTACCCGATCGCCACCAAGGTGGACCCCTCCGGCCGAGACCGCTTCTCGCTGACCCTGCTCTACGGCCTGCCGGTGGGCTGGATCGGCGGCGGCACCCCTCCCTTCCAGCGATGAAGTGGGTAGTAGTAGCGGCTACCCTCCTGGGTTGGCCGCTCGGAATGGCCGCCCAGGACTTCCGCGTGGCCGATTCCATCGCCGAATCGGGGATCCGGCGGGGCGTGTACCCCGGAGCGGTGCTCATCGTGGGGAACTCACGCGGCATCCTGCACGCCCGCGGCTTTGGGCACCTCACCTGGAACCGCCGCTCGGCGGTGCCGACCCCGGACTCCACGCTCTGGGACCTGGCCTCGCTCACCAAGGTGATGGGGACGACGGCCGCAGTCCTCCGGCTGGTGGAGCGGGGCCGGGTGGACATCGACCAGACCGTGCAGACTTATCTCCCGGCCTTCAGCGGCGGCGCACGGGACGAGGTCACGGTCCGGATGCTCCTCAATCACACCAGCGGGCTCCGCGCCTACCTGCCGCTCTACCGCACCGCCCCGACACGCGACAGCGCCATCGCCCTCCTCTACCGCGAGCCGCTGAGGCGCGCGCCGGGGCGCATCGCCGAGTACAGCGACCTCAACTTCCTGCTCCTGGGCCTGCTGGTGGAGCGGGTGACGGGGCAACCGCTCGCCGCCTACGTCCACGACTCGGTGCTGGCGCCGGCCGGGCTGCAGCACACGCACTATCGCGTGGCGGATTCCCTGGCCACGCGCACCGCGCCGACCAACATGGTGCGGGGCCGAGCCATCTGCTGCCGGGTCAACGACCAGAACGCGGAGC
>JBGAOL010000187.1:0-7915 GCA_044221825.1 Gemmatimonadales bacterium | reverse complement strand
CGGCCGGGCCAGCGGGTGCGGGCGCGGCGGAGCAGCCAGTGGTAGAGCACGTGCGGCATGAGCGGCGAGGGCACCAGCATGTCAGGCGGCGCCCCCGCCCTGGGGGCGGGCGCGAGCGCCTGGGTGGAGAGCCACTCGTCGAGGAACTCGTCCCACTCGCCGACCACCAGGCGGTGGTGGCCGTCGATGGCGACGTCGCGGGTGTACTGGCAGTGCGGGTCCTGGTCGACGATCCACAGCTCGTCGAAGGTCACCTTGCCGCGCGCCTCGGCCGCAAGGAGCTGGCGGGTGTAGAAGGTGCCATAGCAGCCGCCGCCCACGATGAGGACGGTGCCGAACACCAGGGGGGCCGCGTCGCTCATCGGAGCAGGCGCCCCCCGTCCACCACGAGGGTGGTGCCGGTCACGTAGTCGCCCTGCTCCAGGAGGTAGAGGACGGCGCCGGTGACGTCGTCGGGGCCACCGAGGCGCTTGAGGGGCGTGGTGCGGGCCAGGTGCTCGCGGCTCGCCTCGTCCCAGTCGTTGGGCGGCAGCACGGCACCGGGTGCCACGGCGTTAACCGTGACCTCGGGCGCGAGGGCCCGGGCGAGCGTCTCGGTGAGCATGACCACGCCCGCCTTGCTGATGCAGTGGGCGGCGTAGCGGGGCCAGGGCTCGAGGCCGCCGACGTCGGCCAGGTTGATGACCTTCCCGCGCGCCTCACGCAGCCAGGGGAGCGCCCCCTGCACGGTGAAGAAGCCGGCGCGGAGGTTCACCGCCATGACGTCGTCCCAGAGCTCGGGGGTGGTCTCCTCGACGAAGGCGCGGGTCATGATGCCGGCGGAGTTGATCACCACGTCGAGCCGCCCGAAGTAGCGGGCCACGCGCTCGGGGAGGGCGCGGGCCGCGTGGGCGTCGCGGAGGTCGGCCTGGAAGCTGACGGCCTGGACGCCGAGCTCGAGGGCGGCACGGACGGTGGTGTCCGCCTCCGCGGCGCTGGCGTGGTAGTGGACGCCGAGGTGCGCGCCGCGCCGCGCCACCGCGAGGGCGATGGCGCGGCCGAGCCGGTGGCCGGCCCCGGTGACGAGGACGACGCGCCCGGCCAGCTCCATGTCAGGGAATCCCGTTGGTCACCGGCAGGATGTGGCCGGTGATGCCGCTGGAGGCCGGGCCCGCGAGAAAGCACACCGCGTCGAGCAGCTGCGGCATCTCCACGTAGTGGGCCTGCTCGCCGGCCTGCGCCACGTTCTCGGGCGTGCGGACCATGCCCGGCGCGATGGCGTTGACGCGGATGCCGCGGGGCCAGAGCTCCACCGCCAGGCTCTGGGTCATGGCGGCCACGCCGGCCTTGGCCGCGCTGTAGACCGCCATCTGCCCCTGCGGCCGGTAGTAGGCCACCGAGGCGAAGTTGACGATGGCGCCCTGGGTCTTGGCGAGCGCCTCGACCGCGGCCTGGGACATCAGATAGGCGGTCTTCAGGTTGATGGCGATCTCGCGGTCGAAACCGGCCGGGCTCACCGAGTCCACGGCGCCGTAGGTGGTGAGGCCGCCGGCCACGTTCACCACGGCGTGCAGCCCACCGAAGTTCTTGATGGCCGTCTCCACGGCAAGCGCGGCCACGTCCGGCTCGGTGAGGTCCCCGGCAGCCGGCTTGGCGGGAATGCCGGCCGCGCTGAATTCCTTGGCGCGATCGGACACCGCGACCGCATTGCGGTCCACGGCCACGATGTTGGCCCCCGCCTGCCCCAGCACCTGCGCCACCGCGTGGCCGATCTGGCCGGCTCGGCCCACGCCGGTGACGAGGACGGTCTTGCCCGAGAAATCCCACCGAGTGCTCATCTGTCCATCTCAGTAAAGGTGAATGCGGTCCCGCGTCTCCCGCGCCCTCAACTTGCCGTNCGTGCGGACCATGCCCGGCGCGATGGCGTTGACGCGGATGCCGCGCGGCCAGAGCTCCACGGCCAGGCTCTGCGTCATGGCGGCGACACCGGCCTTGGCCGCGCTGTAGACCGCCATCTGCCCCTGCGGCCGGTAGTACGCCACCGAGGCGAAGTTGACGATCGCGCCCTGGGTCTTCGCGAGCGCCTCGACCGCGGCCTGGGACATGAGATAGGCGGTCTTCAGGTTGATGGCGATCTCGCGGTCGAAGCCGGCCGGGCTCACCGAGTCCACGGCGCCGTAGGTGGTGAGGCCGCCGGCCACGTTCACGACGGCGTGCAGGCCACCGAAGTTCTTGATGGCCGTCTCCACGGCGAGCGCGGCCACGTCCGGCTCGGTGAGGTCGCCGGCGGCCGGCTTGGCCGGGATCCCCGCCGCGGTGAACTCCTTGGCGCGATCGGACACCGCCCGCGTTGCGTCCACCGCCACGATGTTGGCGCCCGCTCCGCCCAGCACCTGTACCGCGTGGCCGATCTGGCCGGCTCGGCCCACGCCAGTGACGAGGACGGTCTTGCCCGAGAAGTCCCACCGAGTGCTCATCTATCCATCTCAGTAAAGGTGAATGCGGTCCCGCGGTCCCCGTGCCCTCAACCTGCCGAGGCCGGGCGCGGTTCCCGCCGGGCTCCCTCGAGGGCGGTCACCCACTCCTCGGGCACCTCCTGCCCGCCGAGCTGGGTGCCGGGATCCCAGGCGGACTCCTCGCCGTGCCAGTCGGAGCCGCCGCTCCGGAGCAGGCCGAGGGCCTGGGCCAGGTCGGTGAGGCGGGCCCGGGTGTCGGGATCGTGCGAGGAGTGGCGGGTCTCGACGGCATCGAGCCCCTGCCCCTTGAGGAGCGTGAGGTTACTGCGCGTGCCGCGATCCTTGAGATGCGCGGCGGACACGACCCCGCCACAGCCGTGCACCAGCTCCGCCACGTCGCGGAAGGCCGGCAGCTTCTTCTCCACGAAGCCGGGCCGGCCCCAGCCGATGTAGCGGTCGAAGGCCTCCTGCACCGTGGCCACCTGGCCGCGCTTGAGCAGCGCGCGCGCCACGTGCGGCCGGCCGATGGCACCGCCATCGGCCTCGGCCTCGATGTCGGCGACGTCCACGGCGAGGCCGAGCCCCTGGAGCCGCGCGGCCATGTCGGCGCCGCGGCGGGCGCGGTCCTCGCGGGTGGTGGCCAGGAACTGCTCCAGCGGCGCGTGTCCCACCGGCAGGAAATAGCCCAGGAGATGCATCTCGCCCCAGGGCACCTGGACCGAGAACTCGCAGCCCGCGATCACCCGCACGCCGAGCCGGGCCCCCGCCTCGAGCGCCACGGGGAGGCCGTCGAGGGTGTCGTGATCGGTGAGCGCGAGGATGCGGACGCCCGCCGCGTGGGCGCGCGTCACGACTTCGTCGGGCGGGTAGATGCCGTCGGAGGCGGTCGAGTGGCAGTGCAGCTCCACCCGCCGCGACGGCGGGAGGTCGGCGGTCAGCGGCGGTAGCCCGTCTCGGGGGCGGTCCAGGATGGCTGCGACCGCTGGAACAGCGTCGTGAGCTCCTGCTCCGTCAGTTCCGCGAGCGAGCTCCCCCAGGCGCGGGCACCCATGGGGGTGTAGCGCGCCACGCGGATCTCGTCGCCGGCGGGGTCGCGGCGGCGGAAGGCCAGGCCGAACTCGTCCCGGGTGTACTGGGTGACGCGGCCGGTGGGACTCACCTCCCAGGCCTGGCCGCCGACCATCAGCGTGCGTTGCATGTGCACCTGCCCATGTGCGGGTCGTGGAGCCCGGGGGCTCCTCCAGTATTCGTCGCTGCCCGGCGCCGGGTCGGGCGCGGGCACTTCTTCCCAGAGGTCCCACGCGCCGGGCGCGTAGGTGCAGATCTCGCGGAGGCGCTGCTCCAGCCGCCCCTCGAGGTCGGTGCGCGAGGCGCGCGAGCGGTGGGTCAGCTCGGTGCGGCTCTCGCTGAACTCGAGGAACATGCCGGGGCTGGCCATGCTCCGGAACACCCACAGGTGCTGGCCCCGGTCCTCGCCGATCAGCGCCAGCTGGTGGATCAGCTCGAGGTACTCCCCCGCGTGCTCCGGGGCCACGGTGACGCGCGCCGCCGTCAGGACGCGGGGCATCTCAGGCCGCGTCGTCGGGGAACTGCTCCAGCGCCTTCTTGACGTCGGCCAGGAAGCGGTCGGCGTCGGCCCCGTCCACCACGCGGTGGTCGAAGGACATGGTCAGCATGCCCTTGAGCCGCGGCGCGATGGTGTCGGTGCCGTCGGGCAGCGTGACCACGGCGGGCCGCTTCTCGATGGTGCCGACGCCCAGGATGGCCACCTGCGGCTGGTTGATGATCGGGTGCCCCGCGTAGCTGCCGAAGACGCCCGGGTTGGTGATCGTGAACGTCCCCTTCTGCACGTCGTCGGGCGAGAGCTTCTTGGTGCGGGCGCGCTCGCCGAGGTCATTGATGGCGCGGGCGAGCCCGAGGAGCGAGAGCTCGTCGGCGCGGCGGATCACCGGGACGATGAGACCCCAGTCGAGCGCCACGGCGATGCCGAGGTTGATGTCGCGGCGGAAGATCGTGGCCTCGTTGCTCACCGCGGCGTTCATCCCGGGGTGCTTGCGCAGGTTCTCCGCGATGGCCTTGGCGATGAACGCGAGGAACGTCAAGTTCACGCCCCGCTCGGCGAACTCCTTCTTCCGCCGGGCGCGGATCTGGGAGACGCGGGTGTAGTCGATCTCGAACAGCGTCTGCACGTGCGCCGACACCCGGCGCGACATGATCATGTGCTCGGCGGTGAGCTTCCGGATGCGGGACCACGGCTCCACCCGGTCGCCCTCCCACGCCTCGGCGGAGGGACCGTGTGCCGCAGGCGCGGGGACGGCCGCGGCGGGACGGGCGGCGGGGCAGCGGCCGGCGCCGCCGGGGCGGCGGGCGTCGCCGGTGCCGGGGCGCTGGGGGCGGCGACCGGCGGCGCCTCGATGTAGCCGAGGATGTCGTTCTTGGTGACCCGGCCGGCGTGCCCGGTGCCGGACACCGCGGCGAGATCAATGCCGTGCTCGGCGGCGATCTTCCGCACCAGCGGCGTGGACTTCTGCCGCAGCCGCTCCTCGGCCGAGTCAGGCGCCCCGGCGGGACGGCTGGCCACGGCGAACGGCTCGGTGGCGCGCCTGGCGGGAGCGGCCTCCGCGGGAGCGGGGCGGGGGGGCCGAGGCCGGCGCGCTCGGCGCGGGGAGCCGGAGCCGCAGGCGCCGGAGCGGCCGGGGCCGCACTCACGGCCGCACCCTTCTCGGTCTCGATCCGCGCCACCACGGTGTTCACCGCCACCGTCTGGCCCTGCTGCACCAGGATCTCGGCCAGCACGCCGCCCTGGGGCGCGGGGATCTCGGCGTCCACCTTGTCGGTCGAGATCTCGAAGATGGGTTCGTCGCGCTTCACCTCGTCGCCGACGTTCTTGATCCAGCGGGACAGGGTGCCTTCCGCGATGGACTCACCCATCTGGGGCATGATCACGTCGATGCGGGCCATACGGACTCCGTTAGGGAAACCAGGCGCCCCCTCGGGGGGACGTCAGTACTTTGCCAGCCAGCGGGCCGCGGCGACGAGGTCGTCCACCTGCGGCAGCACGAAATCCTCGAGCGGCGGGGCGTAGGGCAGCGGCACGTCGTGCGCGCAGACCCGCCGCACCGGGGCGTCCAGCCACTCGAAGCACAACTCGTTGATCCGGGCGCAGACCTCGCCCGCCACCCCGCCCGTGCGGGTGTCCTCGTGGGCCACGAGCACCCGGTTGGTCTTCCGGACGGTGCGGACGATGGCCTCGTCGTCCAGCGGGAGCAGGGTGCGCAGGTCCAGGACCTCCACCGAGAGGCCGTGCTCCTGCTGCAGCCGCTCCGCCGCCTCGAGCGCGCTCCAGACCATCGCCGAGTAGGTGATGATCGAGAGGTCCGTCCCCTCCCGCGCCAGCCGGGCCGAGCCGATCGGGGTCAGGATCTCCTGCCCCACCGGCAGCGCCTCCTTGATCCGCCGGTAAAGATACTTGTGCTCGAGGAAGAGCACCGGATCCTCGTCCCGGATGGCCGCCTTGATGAGGCCCTTGGCGTCCCGGGCCGTGGCGGGGGCCACGATCTTGAGCCCCGGGGTATGGAGGAAAGCTGCCTCGGGATTCTGGCTATGGAAGGGGCCCCCGCGGACGTGGCCGCCCGCCGGCCCCCGGACCACCATGGGGGTGCGGAGCCCCGCCCGGTAGCGGGCGGTGGCCACGTAGTTGGTGAGCATGTCGTAGGCGCAGGCGATGAAGTCGATGAACTGCATCTCGCACACCGGCCGCCAGCCCACGTGCGCCAGGCCGGCCGCGGCGCCCACAATGGCGATCTCGCTCACCGGGGTCTCGAGGATGCGCTCCGGCCCGAACTGCTCCCAGAACCCTTCCGTGACCCGGAACGGCCCCCCCATGCGGCCGATGTCCTCGCCGAGGAGCAGCACGCGCGGGTCGCGGGCGAGTTCCTCGCGGAGGCCCTCGCGGATGGCCTCGAGGTAGGTGAGCACGGTGTGCCGGCCCGGCGGGGGGCGGGGCCGGCGGCTCCATGCGGACCAGCGGCGCCGGCGCGCGGTCGCGGGATCGCGGTACCACCTGCTCGGCGGCAGCCCAGGCCGGCGTAGACGCCGGTGAGGACGTGCTGATGTCGGGGAACGGCTCGTCGAGGCACCGCGCCAGGGCGGTATCGGCTCGTCTCCCGCCTCCGCGCGCGTCGAGGGCGCGAAGCTCGGCCGGGGTGGCCCAGGCGCTCCCGAGCAGCCGCTCGCTGCTAGCGGGCGATGGGGTCGCCTGGCCGCCCGCCACCTCGAGCTCCGCCTTGGGGACGTAGCCTGGCCGTCGTGCTCCGCGTGGCCCTTCATCCACGGCGGTAGGTGACGAGCTCCACCAGCGTGGCCCCTTGCCCGCGCGGGCGCGGTCTCCACGGCGGCCGGAGTCACCTGGTAGGTGGCCAGCACGTCGTTGCCGTCCGCCTGCACGTNGAGCTGCTGGGCCTTCTGGGGCGGCTCGGGATAACGACCGCCAATGGGCTGCACGGCGCCCTCCCCCGCGTTGCCCCGTCCGCGCTCGAGGCGGGGCTTCGCGGCCTTCTGCAGCGCCTGGTAGCGCTGCGCCGTGCGCTTGCCGTCGGCGGCGCCGCGGGCCGCAGGCTTGCCCGGGGGGTCGGCCTTCGGGGACTTGGCGCGGGCCGACCCGCGCGCCGGGGACTTGGTGGCCGTGAGCGACTCCAGGGAAAAAGACGAAGCGTCGGAAGACATGGTCCCCCGACGCTCCGTCCCCGGCCGCTCGCACACGGGCCCGCGCGGGGCCGGAAATGCTACCGGGCGCGGGGCGGGCCGCCGTTCAGCGCGTCGATCGCCAGCGTGGCCATCACCCGGATGGCGTTGGGGACGGTCTGGTCATCCACGTAGAAGCCGGGGGTGTGGTGGCCAGTGGAGGCCATGCCGTCGGGCACGCCACCGATGAAGACATAGAGGCCGGGGATCTGCTGCGAGAAGTACGAGAAGTCCTCGGCGCCGGTGCGCGGCGGCACCTCCACCACGTTGCCGGTCCCGGCGGCCCGCTGCAGCGACGGAACGAAGCGGCGGGTGAGGGCCGTGTCGTTGGCGGTGAGCGGGTGCGAGCGGTCGAACTCGAGCTCGAAGGTGGCGCCGGCCGACTTGGTGATGCCGTCGAAGATCTCGCGCATGCGGCGCTCGATGGTCTCGAGCGTGGCCAGCTCGAAGGTCCGGATGGTTCCCTCGAGGTAGGCCTCGCCGGCCACGATGTTGTTGCGGTCGCCGGCCTGCAGCACGCCCACCGTGAGCACGTTGTCGGAGAAGGGCGAGAGGTTCCGGGCACGGATGGTCTGCAGTGCCAGCACCACCTCCGACGCAGTGACCACTGCGTCCACGCTCAGGTGCGGGGTGGACCCGTGCGCCGGCCGGCCATGGATGCGGGCGATGAACTTGGTGGCCGCGGCCATGGTGGGCCCCACGCTGTAGCTCACGCGGCCGAGGCGCTCGCGGTCGCC